>NZ_JBFUIB010000857.1:0-1194 GCF_056402095.1 Peribacillus sp. P4_C12 | reverse complement strand
CGTTTTAAGTTAGTACGAGGATCTCCATCAAAAGGTGCTCCATCCGTATTATAAATATCACAAATTAGACGAGCAACTTTACCTTTTTCAGAAGTCCAAGGGAAAATAACCCATGTATTTAAATCAGGATATAGGTACATATCAGATTCTTCGATACGTACGAAGCCTTCAATAGAAGATCCGTCAAACATCATTTTGTTATCAAGAGCTTTTTCTAATTGACTAACTGGGATTTCAACGTTTTTAATCGTTCCTAAAATGTCAGTAAACTGTAAACGGATGTACTTAACATTTTCTTCTTTTGCTAAACGAGTGATGTCTTCACGTGTGAACTTTGCCAATTTTAATTCCCCCTAAATAATAATTCATAAATCATATTTTTTATTGGAAAAAACGGGACATATCCCCTTGTCGAAGAGATGTTCGATGCTTACTGCCTTGTAATAGCTCAGCACGTAGAAGCTTACGAAGCTCCTCGTCACTAAGGTCCTGTCTTATCTTTTCCGCTTGTTCTAAATCTTGAGTCTTAGGTAAGTTCTGTTCCTTTACAGTGAAAATTTTTTTTATGCCGGCCAGATTGACTCCTTGTTCGATTAAGTCTTTAATCTCAAGTAGTCGATCAATATCGTTTAAAGAAAAAACCCGACGATTTCCATCTGTTCTCATAGGAGTAATTAGTTGATGCTCTTCGTAGTATCGAATTTGACGCGCAGACAATTCAGTTAGCTGCATCACAATTCCGATGGAAAAAAGAGGCATCGAACGCCGAATGTTGTTGCCACTCATTCTTAGCATCCTCCTTTTTTTATCTGATATAATCATATTATATGTTATTAAACTTGTCAAGATGATGTTACATTTTATGACATGATTTTTTTAGAAAAGCAAAATGATTTGTAACTTATCAAATATTATGACTATTATTTTTTCTGTGAATCCAGTTAAACTGGATTCTGAAACGAAAACTGGAAAAATTCAGCTAGTATTCTTATTACAATTGGATCAGTTTTTTATCCATTAAAGAATTCACAGCAGTCAACACGGCGATTTTAACATGAGCATATGTTAATCCACCTTGAACATAGGCGACATAAGGAGCTCTTGTCGGACCATCTGCTGTCAATTCAATGCTTGCTCCCTGAATAAAGGTTCCTGCTGCCATGATCACATCGTCTTCATAGCCAGGCATATATG
>NZ_JBFUIB010000856.1:0-1195 GCF_056402095.1 Peribacillus sp. P4_C12 | reverse complement strand
GAACCGCCAAGACCCGACACAGATGCAATATTAATGATTTTRCCGGACTTTTGCTGTAACATGACCTTTGCTACAGCCTGCGAAAACAAGAACGTACCCGTAACATTTACCTTCAACACTTTCTCCCATTTATCCTCAGGAACATCCAATAGCGGGCCTGACCAAGATGTACCGCTATTATTGACAAGAATATCAATGGCACCGAATTGAGAAACAGTTTCTTTTACAACATGTTCGATGTCACTCTTATTGGTAATATCACATTCAAAGGCGATCGCTTTAATTCCTAATGATTGTAGGTGATCACAAACCTCTTTACATACAGAAAGATTGCGTGAGGCAATAACAATATTAGCTCCTGCCTCTGCCAGTGCCAAAGCTATCTGTTTGCCTAGCCCTCTGCCGCCTCCGGTAATAATAGCCGTTTTATTCGTTAAATCGAACAGATTACTTAATGTTGTCAACTTTTCAGCCCTTCCGTTATGAAATATCTATCTTTTTATAAAGCGATTTATATTATTATAGAAAAGCCTATCCATTATGGTGCTTAAAATAGCCTAATGCCTCTGCCTTTTTGTTTCACTAGCTTTATTAATTTTTGCTTTATATATGAATTCAATATGTATGAGATTACTTCCTGATTTACGAGCAAAATCGAATACATAGCCTGTTTATTCGTTTACACTAAAAGAATATTAAGGAGGTTATAGATATGACGATGCATCACTTTCATTTAAGCGCGGAATGGCCTGGCGGAAGAAATGATATCGGGACGATTCAATCAGGGAATCTTCAGACCCAAATAAGCGTGCCAACCGAAATGGAAGGGCCTGGGATTGGAACCAATCCGGATGAAATGCTTCTAGGAGCAGCTTCGACCTGCTATATCATTACCTTTGCTGCCATGTTAGAGCGAAGTAAAATTGAAAAGGTCAGTTTGACAATGCAATCAGAAGCCTTAGTTGATGTTACGAATGGTGTATTCACTTACAAGAAAATTATTCATCGGCCAACTCTCGTATTAGCATCCATTACATCGGAAAAGGAGGCAGAAAAAGCCCGGAAACTTGCAGTAAAAGCGGAATCAAGTTGTATGATTTCCCGAGCCATCAAAGGCAATGTAGAAGTTGAATTAAACGCTACTATTTCCATAGCTCAGCCCTGAACAGAAGAAGTGCCTAACCCTATAGAGGGT
>NZ_JBFUIB010000855.1:0-1202 GCF_056402095.1 Peribacillus sp. P4_C12 | reverse complement strand
AAATAGCCCTTAGCCACAGTATCTTCCATTATTACTGCATCAAAACGTCCTGAAGACATTTCTTGAACAACTTCTGGAATCCTATTTCGTTTTTCAACTTTCATCCCGATATCTTTATTTTTATTCAAGTCAGTTGCCAATGTCTCTTGGATGGACGCAAGCTGTACGCCTACCGTTTTCCCTTTTAAATCTTCAACGGTTTTAATCTTACTGTCTTTTGTCGTAACAATCATGTTTTTAGCTGTATAGTAAATGTCACTAAAATCGACTGATTGCTCACGTTTAGCTGTCGGAGTCATTCCAGAGATAACAAAATCGATTGATTTATTTTCAAGTGCCGGTACAAGGCTATTAAAGTCAATATCCTTCACTTCAACCTCATAACCTAATTTTTTACCGATGGCCTTAGCGATATCAATGTCAAATCCTTTTATTTCATCGCTTTTCGAAGTTTCAACATATTCAAAAGGTGGATAATCCGCAGAAGTTCCCATTACTAGAACTTTTTTGTCTTTATTATCAGCTGTGTTAGTATCTTTTTTCTCTGATGTTCCGCATGCTGCTAAAATACCTACTAATAAAACAGAAGTAAGCAACAATGCTAACTGCTTTTTCAACTTCATTATTATTCCTCCAAAATGATATTTTCAATTCTCTTGGTATTAAATTTAGTTTTTGTTAAATTATTAATTAATTTGATTAACTAATATTCATACACTAATATGTATTTTAACACACTCTAGTAATTATTCAATAACGTTAAAAATAGATTTATTTTTTAGAATATTCTCATAACTATTTTTATTTTTCATATATTCACTTCGTTTAAAGCATATCTGTTTGCCTTATCTATCTTTTTTCCTAAAAGTTCCTTAATCATGCAGAATAATGAATAAAAAAACCCGCCAAATTGGCGGGTTTCATCCTTGCAAGTCAGCTTACAAAAAAGTAACTTACACTTCTTCGCAATATTGATCGAAGTAATCTTGCAATTTTTCGACAACAGACATTGGATGATGCCCTTCGATTTCATGACGTTCTATCATCGTAATGATTTTTCCATCCTTCAGAAGAGCAAATGATGGTGAAGACGGTGGATAACCTTCGAAATAATCACGGGCCTTCTCCGTTGCTTCTTTATCTTGACCAGCAAAAACAGTTACAAGCTGATCAGGGCGTTTATCATTATGAATGGCATGAGC
>NZ_JBFUIB010000854.1:0-1202 GCF_056402095.1 Peribacillus sp. P4_C12 | reverse complement strand
TTCTGCATAAGCCCATGCAGCCAGATAATTCCACCTTGCTCCACCGCTTGTCTTTGGATTTGGCGTAATTACGGAAACATCCTTTTTGATTAAATCATTCCAATCTTTTATACCTTTCGGATTATCTTTTTTTACTAAAAACACGATAGTTGATGTGTACGGTGTCGAGTTTTCAGGTAAACGTTTTTGCCAATCTTCCGCTAATAAGTTACTAGCTTCATAAATGGCATCAATATCATAAGCCAATGCCAATGTCACGACATCCGCTTCCAACCCATCAATAACCGCTCTACCTTGTTTACCAGAACCGCCATGAGATTGCTGAATCGTTACATCCTGACCTGACTCTTCTTTCCAATGTTTCACAAACGCATCATTAAATTCTTGATACAGTTCACGCGTCGGATCATACGACACATTCAAAAGCTCCACAGACTTAGAGTTCCCTTCTCCTTCTGTTTTTTCTGAATTACATCCTGCTAGTACTCCAAAGGCTAAAATCAAACTTGAAAATACCATCAACTTTTTCATAAACTTCCCCCGTTTTTCACTTTTTCCAACAAAAAAGACATACTATTTCCTTCAATCAATATATAAGGAGATAGTATGCCTTCAGTTTTCTGATCAGCAAATATTCTGTTTTTATGTATCATTACCATAAAACAAAGTATACCAAGTTGTCAACTATGTTTTTTCTTTTTTTCTTCCCGTGACTCTTATTGAGATTAATAAAGTCTGTATTAATGGAATTATATAACCAACGCAAAAGAGCTCAATCTCATGAGATTGAGCTCTTTTGCATTCTTTTTTCTCGCTTATACTAAAAACTCAAGATTTTGATTCTTTTTGATATAACTTATTGTCCACAATATACTGATAACATTGACCAGGCAGTAAATATCTCGGTTCTCCACCCATCGCGAACTCATCTCTTATATATGTCGAACTGATTTCCATGGAGAGACCTTTATCGATAAGGTGAAATTTATTGCCATCATCATAATTTCTCAGCAACGGACTTTTGGAAATGATTTTTAGCATATCTATTCCATCCCGGGCCATGACGATAAATTTATGATTAGCAATCAACTTTTCCCTTAATTTCCAGCGTAAGTGTACCGGTAATTCCTGATTATCAATATCTTCAAGAAGATCGGCACCCATAATGAAATAAACATCATCCTTCGGGTACTGTTGTTTAA
>NZ_JBFUIB010000853.1:0-1203 GCF_056402095.1 Peribacillus sp. P4_C12 | reverse complement strand
GATGATGCTGCAGACGTGTTAAATGAGATCAATGATGAGCAGGCCGTTAGCTACTTGACGATCATGGATGATGAAACAGCTAATGAAATCCAGGGGCTTCTGAACTATGAGGAATCTACAGCAGGAAGCATAATGACGACAGAGTTCATTGCTATTGAGGCGAACGAAACGGCTCGCTCAGCGATGCAGATTTTGAAACGGGAAGCACCACAAGCAGAAACGATTTATTATGTATTTGTTACAGACCAAGATAAGAAACTGCTTGGTGTGTTATCGCTTCGGACCTTGATTATCGCTGATGAAGAGGCTTTAATTAGTGATTTAATGGATGACAGGGTAGTATCCGTTCCTGTAACAGAAGACCAAGAAGAGGTGGCCCGTAAAATAAGGGATTATAATTTCCTCGCTGTACCGGTCGTCGATTTTCAAAACCATTTGTTAGGGATTATTACAGTTGATGATATCATCGATGTCATGGACGAAGAAGCATCCGATGATTATTCTAAATTAGCGGGTATATCAGATCTTGACCACGTCGATAAGAGTCCATTTTCAGCTGCAAAAAAACGGCTGCCATGGTTGGTTATTCTCTTGTTTTTAGGTTTGTTGACTGCGAGTCTGATTGGTCGCTTTGAAGAGACACTAAGCCAAAAAGCCATTCTTGCTGTTTTTATTCCATTGATTGGTGGCATGGCTGGAAATACAGGAACACAAGCACTGGCAGTRGCGGTCAGAGGAATCGCAACTGGGGAATTAGAACAGGAAAGCAAGTGGAAACTGGTTCTTCGAGAGGCTGGAACGGGCCTTATTATTGGCCTAACATGCGGAATTGCCATCATTTTTATCGTCTTTTTTTGGCAAGATGATTTTATGCTTGGATTATTAGTCGGTATTTCGATTTTCATTACTCTAATCGTTGCCACACTTGCAGGTTCACTTGTCCCGCTCCTCATGCATAAAATGAAGATTGACCCAGCGGTAGCTTCCGGTCCTTTCATCACAACCATCAACGACCTTATTAGTATACTGATTTACTTCGGATTGGCAACATTATTCATGGGGTATTTACTGTAAGCGAAAAGGTTAACCACTCGCTAACAGGATTTCTAATGTTTAATGCAAGCAGTAGATTAGAAAACGGTGTTTTTCTCACCATAAATTTGTTATACTGTCATTAGTAGCAGGTACTAATAACTTGTATCA
>NZ_JBFUIB010000852.1:0-1206 GCF_056402095.1 Peribacillus sp. P4_C12 | reverse complement strand
GTTGAAAGAAGGGCAAATTCTGAATGGTCTGCTTTTCGAGTGGATCGTTCGATAAATACAATTTTTTCATAATAGAGGTGAATGAATTGGAACTAATTATTAATGGAGAAAAAATACAAATTCCTGCTAATGAGTCAACTGTTGCGGAGTTATTGCAGCATTTTAGCTTACATCAGAAAGTCGTGATTGTGGAATTAAATGATGAAATTTTAGAAAAAGAAAATCAGAATGAAACGCGTTTGTCAAATGGAGACAAAGTTGAGATTGTACATTTTGTAGGAGGCGGATGATATGTTAAAAATTGGTTCTTATGAATTTTCATCAAGATTACTATTAGGTACTGGGAAATATTCAAGTTTCGATGTTCAGAAGCAAGCAGTGGAGGTTTCAGAGACTGAAATATTAACATTTGCAGTTCGGAGAATGAATATATTTGAAGCTAGCCAACCAAATTTTTTAGAAAAGCTTGATTTGAAAAAATATACACTTCTTCCCAATACAGCAGGAGCTAAAACGGCCAAAGAAGCTGTGCGAATAGCTCAGCTTGCCAAGGCGTCTGGGCTTTGTGACATGATAAAGGTAGAAGTGATTGGTTGTCAAAAAACACTATTGCCTGATCCGATTGAAACACTAAAGGCAGCAGAGGAATTAGTAAAACTAGGTTTTATAGTGTTACCATATACGTCTGATGATGTGTTACTTGCTAAACGTTTAGAAGAAGTAGGATGTCATGCGATTATGCCTGGAGCTTCTCCAATTGGATCAGGCCAAGGTATTATAAACCGACTAAACTTACGATTTATCATTGAACAGTCCAATGTTCCGGTAATTGTTGATGCTGGAATTGGAACACCATCGGATGCGACGATTGCCATGGAATTAGGGGCAGATGGTGTATTGCTTAATACAGCTGTATCGGGTGCCAAAGATCCAATCAAAATGGCGAAAGCAATGAAGCTTGCTATTGAATCAGGGCGCTTAGGGTATGAAGCAGGGAGAATTGAAAAAAATGAGTACGCTATAGCAAGCAGTCCAGTTGAAGGAATGAGCATTGGATGAATGAACGTTATTCACGCCAAGAACTCTTTTCACCAATTGGAGTCAAAGGGCAACAGAAAATTTCCAAGAAACACGTTTTGGTGATTGGAGCAGGGGCTCTCGGTACGGGAAGTGCTGAAGGACTTGTGCGAGCAGGAATTGGAAAAC
>NZ_JBFUIB010000851.1:0-1220 GCF_056402095.1 Peribacillus sp. P4_C12 | reverse complement strand
ATTATGGACTAACACTCAATCTTGGTATGGTAGTTGGACCTTTTTTAGGGTTAACTATTATGCATCACGGAGGAACAAATCAATTGTTCTTCATTAATGCTTTACCAAATCTATACATGAAAAGGATGATTAATTTGATGAAACCTAGAATCGGTATGGTAGGACTGGGTGGTATCGCTCAGAAAGCATATTTGCCTATTCTTTCAAAAGAAACAGATTGGACATTTGCGGGTGCATTTTCACCCAGTAGAGAGAAGAGAAAGGCAATCTGCAATCAGTATCGTATACAAGATTTTGATAGCTTACCAGCATTGGCTCAAGAGTGTGATGCCGTGTTTGTACACAGCTCTACTGAATCACATTATGAAGTGGTTTCGGAACTGCTTAACAAAGGGATAGATGTATATGTCGATAAACCATTGGCAGCATCTATTTCAGAAGCAGAAAAATTAGTCGAATTAAGTGAAAAATTGGGAAGAAAGCTTATGGTTGGATTTAATCGTCGTTTTGCTCCAATGTATGTGAAAGCAAAGGAAAAAGCGAATAATATAGCTTGGGTACGTGTTGAAAAGCACAGAACGGACAGTGTGGGTCCTTATTCTTATGAGTTCACAATGTTAGATGATTATCTTCACTTAGTCGATACAGTACGTTGGTTGGGTGATGGAGATCTTAGTGTGCTGTATGGTACTGTTCATACGAACGATGAAAATCAACTTTTATATGCGCAGCATACGTATGAATCCTCACAAAATATATCTTTCACCACAGCTATGCATAGAAAAGCAGGAACGAATTTAGAACAAATAGAATTGATAACGACGGAGCAATTATCCGTGTAAAAAACATGAATACAACAGAAATCGAAGAAGAAATGCAATATCTACAACAGTTTCTTCTTCATGGGAAACAACTTTAAAACAACGGGGCTTTGAAGATGCTGTACAGCATTTCATTTATTGTATTCAAAATGATGAGCAACCCCTTGTTGATGGATTAGAAGGGTTAAAGTCTCAACTACTTGTTGATCAATTACTAAAACAAAAATAATTAAATTCATAAGTAAATGGTGTATAAAGCTGGCTTTTAAAGTCAGCTTTATATTTTGATTAACTTCCTATAATCTCACTTATGTTATATAGGCAGAAAAGAAATATGTTTGTTCCACAAACGGGCGCTTTTCTTTAATAAGAAGGCGTCTTTTTGTAATGAGATTATGT
>NZ_JBFUIB010000850.1:0-1222 GCF_056402095.1 Peribacillus sp. P4_C12 | reverse complement strand
ACTAGGTAGTACTAAAAAACGCCAGAAATTAGTTTCAGCTTTACGAGATTCGCTTGTTAAAACTAAAAGTGATGGAATAAATGTAGATTTTGAAAACATCGATCCAAAAAATAAGAAGGACTTTGTACTTTTCATTGGCGAGCTAAAAAAGGCCCTAAAACCTCATGGTATTAAACTATCGGTGGATGTCACTCGAGAAAATGACGACCCTTTTTGGTCAAAAAGTCTAGATAGGAAAGAACTTGGCAAAATAGCGGACTATATAATCATTATGGGTTATGACGAGCATTGGGGAGGGAGCCCAGTAGCCGGGTCCGTTTCCTCGTTACCTTGGATCAAAGAAGGAACTAAGCTTTTAATGAAAGAAGTACCTGCTCATAAGATAATATTGGCTGTACCATTTTATACGAGAGAATGGGTAACCGATTTATCGACCAATAAAGTGAAAAGTCATGACCGTACCATGGCTGAGGTCAACAAAATCATTTCATCTCATGGACTTAAAAAGGTATGGGATAAAAAGACCTCACAAAATTACGTGGAGTATACTTCCAAAGGGAAAAAGCATCAAATATGGATAGAAGATAAAAAATCGATGAAGCTTCGGCTTGATCTGGTAAAACAAAATCATCTAGGCGGTGTATCTGCTTGGTACATTGGATCAGAAACACCTGACATTTGGGATGTATTTCATTTTAATCAATAGTGTAACAGAACAATCTTCGGATAATGGAGGTTGTTCAGCTTGTAGAAAAAGGTCCCTTTTAGGGTCTATATCTGCAAGCTTTTTTTGTGTAATTACAAATAACAGATTACAGATAAAAGTAGTATAAACAATTTGAAGGAGGAATGAATAATGGCCATTAGGAAATTAACTAAAGTCGGCAATAGCTTGGGTATTACGTTTCTAGTTGAAATGTTGAAACCTGGTAAGCGACATTAACCATTTCCGGGGGACCAATATATTCTTCCCCCGGTTCAATTACAAAGCCTTTGCCTGCAACGAGGTGTATCAGACGTCCATCCTCCGTCATGCTAAATATAAAGACCCATTCAATTACGCCTTCCTTTTCTTGAATCAAGGTAAGCTTTTTTCTGGGAATAGGAAGTTTGCCGGTTCATATTTTTTTGTAGACTGATAACCTCTTCAGTTGGAATGATAGCTGCGGTTACAGCGGCAACGGAACGAAGCCCCTACTGGTATATCTGTGAAGAAATGAAG
>NZ_JBFUIB010000849.1:0-1223 GCF_056402095.1 Peribacillus sp. P4_C12 | reverse complement strand
GCATTCGATTCATATACACCATATACTGTTTTATTCATGTTACATTCCTCCTTAGGTTTTGTTAAGTGGATGTTATATATAAACTCTACCCGCTGAGTCCCTAAGTAAACGAGGATGTACTATTTCATTTTTGGATATAACATTACAATTTGTTCTCAAAACAGAACGATATTTTACTTGAAACCAAGTCACAACAAAGGCTTTCGCATATATTAAAATTTAACATTTACCCAAATACTACCATTCCTATACTCTTCATTAACTACTTGAAGTCAATCAATACATCCGCTTTCTTCTACTATAAAACAACAGCCTCTAAAAGCAGATCCACAATATGAACCGCTTTCGTACACTCGCTCAAGTTTTCTCTTTCGATTCCCAATTGCATTTGTAGCAAACAACCAGGATTTGCTGTAACAACAATATCTGCCTGTGTCGATTTAGTGTGTTCCATTTTCGAATCGAGAATTTTCATAGACATCTCTGATTCTACAATATTATAAATCCCAGCTGAGCCGCAGCAACGATCAGCATCTTTCATTTCCCTAAAATCAATTCCTTCTATCGATTGAAGGAGAATTCTCGGCGCCTTTGAAGTTTTCATCACATTCCGTAAGTGACAGGAATCTTGATATGTCACTGACTGTGAGGGCAGTTTCAAGCGAACTTTTTCCTGAAAGCGTAAATCCACAAGAATTTCGCTGATATCTTTCATTTTGTTTTTAAAAGCAATGGCCCTTTCGTACCACTCCGGCTCATCTTGAAGCAAATGATCATAATCAATAAGGAATGCTCCACAACCCCCGGCATTTGTAATAATATAATCGACTTCGTCCGCTTCAAACGCTTCAATATTACGCTTGGCTAGTTGTTTTGCGCCTTCTTTTTCACCACTATGACCATGCAGGGCTCCGCAACAAGCCTGGGCTTTTGGGATTACGATTTCACATCCGGCCAGCTGCAGAAGTTTTAGTGTAGCCTTGTTTGTATCCAAAAACATTGTATCCATTAAACAGCCGGAAAAGAAGGCTACCTTTTTGACTGGATTTCCTATCGCAGGCAGCTCTGTTGGCCGATTTTTCATTTCGGATTTTTTGGGAACTTTCGGTAGCACTTTTTCCATGGTCGCAAGATTATCCGGAAGGATGCTTAGGACACCAGTTTTACGAGCAATGTACTGAAGACCAGAACGCTGGTAAAAGCCCAGTAAACTTGTCATGTTC
>NZ_JBFUIB010000848.1:0-1224 GCF_056402095.1 Peribacillus sp. P4_C12 | reverse complement strand
ATCAATACCAGAATGAGTGCAGTTAGGTATTGATACTGTTGGGGTACTGACCCAATATCAGCCTTTGATACTTAATGATTATGTGGGTAACGGTAAAGCYTGGGATTTAGATCTAGATGTTGGAGGGGTTTCTGTTCTTCCTCCATATCAAGGGAAAGAAGGCGGCGAGTGGTATAAAGGAACAGCCAATGCTGTTTATCAAAATATCCAATACATTGATAACTATGATCCGGAACACGTGTTGATCCTATCAGGTGACCATATTTATAAAATGGATTACAGCAAAATGCTTGATTATCATATCGAAAAAAATGCAGAGGCCACAATAGCTGTCATTCAAGTACCTTGGCAGGAAGCAAGCCGTTTTGGCATTATGAATACGAATGAAGCCGATAGGGTTACTCAATTCGATGAGAAACCAAAATATCCAAAGAGTAACCTGGCTTCTATGGGTGTTTACCTTTTCAATTGGAAGACCTTAAGGAAATACTTAATTAACGATGAAAAAGATGTGAATTCATCCAATGATTTCGGCAGCAACATTATTCCAAAGATGCTGGAAGATCGAAAAAAACTTTTTGCCTATCGTTTTAATGATTATTGGAAGGATGTTGGAACCGTTGAGAGCCTTTGGCAGGCACATATGGATTTATTGGAGGAAACACCAAATTTCCAGTTGGATGATCAGCAGTGGAAGATTTTTGCTCGAAATGCAAATCACCCTCCACAATATATATCATCAGAAGCAGAGGTCAGCCAATCGCTTATTAATGAGGGCTGCATGATACATGGAAACATTGATCACTCCGTTTTATCCTATAATGTACAGGTGGGATATGGATCAACGATTAAAGATTCAGTCATTATGCCTAATGTTACGATTGGTGAAAACGTTCATATAGAAAGAAGTATTATTGCCAGCAATTGTGTTATAGAAGATGGTGCTGTAGTAGGCAATTCAGCCGTTAATTCTGAAATTACCTTGATAGGCGAAAATCAGACCATTACAAATCCAAACAAAAAAAAGATTACTCTTAACTAGAAAAAGGGGACGATGTTATGGATAACGTGTTGGGAATTATTAACTTAATCAATGAAAGACAACATTTAAAAGAGTTGACTGCTCATCGTAATGTAGCATCCGTGCCATTTGGTGGACGTTACCGTCTAATTGACTTTACGATGTCGAACTTCATAAATGCAGATGTATCGAAGGTAGCCGTT
>NZ_JBFUIB010000847.1:0-1225 GCF_056402095.1 Peribacillus sp. P4_C12 | reverse complement strand
ATCAACAAGAATCGGCCTTGAGCATTATTTATCGACCTACCGTACCTTACATGACTGGGAAATGTATTGGCCTATGTTGAAATACCGGATTCTATCCTCTTCACTAATGGAGTTGGCAGAAATTTACGAAATCGAAGAAGGCATTGAGCACCGATTTAAGGAAATGGCAAAACAAGCTGCAACCTTTTCAGACTTCATGGCCGCAATGAAGACAAAGCGCTATACCTGGACACGACTCCAGCGGATGTGCGTCCATATTTTCACACATACCTTAAAGGGAAAAATGATACACAATGATCTACCTTCTTATATCAGACTCCTTGGCATGAATGCCCAGGGGCAGGAGTACCTTCGCACCGTCAAGAAAGACTTGCCGGTTCCGCTCATCTCTAAACTATCAGCATATCAAAAGCATGGCATTGAAACGGACTTACGGGCGGCACAGGTATATGCATTGGGCTTACCTGAACCATATCAAGCTTCTTTAATGAAACGAGAATACGAATCACCAATTATTATTAAATAAAGAAAATACCGGTTAACAGTGTTTTTGACGAAATTTAACAAAAAAAAGCGCAAACAGATGAACTGCTTGCGCTTTTTTTATTCTTCTTTTTCCTTTAATTTCGTTAGATAATCCAACGCATCTTCAAAATTGTCAACCGGGACAATTTTCATTTTTGTTTCAATGTCCTTTGCTACAACCAATGCGTCTTCATAATTCGAGCCAGCTGCTCCGTTTTCATTTGGCGCAAAGAAAATTTCCGCTCCGGATTTATCGGCAGCGACAATTTTCTGTTGAATCCCTCCTATTGGGCCGACTATTCCATCATCTGACATCGTTCCTGTCCCCGCAATATCGTAGCCTTTTGTGAGATCTCCCTCTGTTAATTGATTATAAATTTCCAAAGAAAACATCAATCCAGCTGAAGGACCACCTATTTGTTCAGAATCTATGGCGATGGCAGGTTTCGTTGTGACCCTTCGATTATCATCGAGAGAAATGCCTATCCCAACCCTACTTGGATCATCTTTAAAAGACTGCAACGAGAGATGAGCTGTTTTCTCTGTCTCTTCCCTCTTATACACTAATTCAACTTCGTCTCCAGCCTTTTTCCCATTAATGTAATCCATGAATTCCTCTGCGGACTTAAATTTCACATTATCCACCTGAATGATTTGATCGCCCGCCTTCAGTTCTTTTGCAGCTGGCATTCCTTTTAGC
>NZ_JBFUIB010000846.1:0-1225 GCF_056402095.1 Peribacillus sp. P4_C12 | reverse complement strand
GTGTTAGTCCATAATAGCCCATCCCTTCCCCTTTTCGTGATTCAGGGATTAGATCTGCTACGATGGCTCCGGTAGCTGTAGTTGCCATTCCAAATCCAATTCCATGGAAAAAGTGAACAATAAGTAGTGTTGTGATCGATTGCGCTATAGATACCTGTTACTTTATTTGGATGCCTTTTGTTTACAAACTGTGCCGAACACCCATATGATGTTCGTTGAGAATAATTATTTTTCAGTTGCTGTATTCCCCATTGCAATAGATATTCTATTCCAACTATTGATTTGATTAATTATTAGTACAAGGTCAACATATTGTCGCTCGTCATAATGTTCACGTACTCGTTGATAAAGCTCATCTGGCACACGTTTTGTCGGGATTAAAGTTACGTATTCTGTCAACTCAAGAGCCACTTTTTCAGGATCTGTGTAAAATGTGCACTCTCTCGAAGCACTAATACAATATAAACGTTGTTCCGTTTCTCCCATTTTTCTAGCATCAGCTGTATGCATGTTAAGACAATATGCACAACCATTTATTTGAGAAGCCCGAATTTTTATAAGTTCACGAAGTTTACGGTCTATACCTGTTGTTTTCGTATACTTCTCCATTTCCATCATTATTTTAAGTGCTTCAGATGCTACATTGTAATAATCAACTCGTTGTTCCAATTTAATTTCCTCCTTATATTTCTTTTCTTTGCCTTTAAGAAAGTATTAATTTAGGTGCTAATCTTGAAGCAGCTTCTTCAGCTTCTTTATATGCTTTTTGTAATACTTCATTTGGTTCTAGTAAAGCAGTTCCTTGCGCCCGAATGATTTGATAATCTTTAATACCAAGGAAATTGAACATTGACTTCAGGTATTTTTGGGAGTAATCAACTTCTGTATACCAATCATTATTGGTATAGATTGATCCACTTGCTTGTATAACAAGCATTCTTCGTCCGTCATTAAGTAGACCCACTGACCCATTTTCAGTATATTTAAAAGTTTCACGTGCAATCAGGATATTGTCCATATAATCTTTTAACTTTGATGGAATATTAAAATTATGCAAAGGTAAAACAATGATATACGTATTTGCACTTTTAAATTGATTTAAGATCTCGGACATACGCTCCGTTACTTTTTGTTCTTGACTAGTTAGCTCTTGTTCTTTTCGTTGTTTTTCCCATGCACTTAAAACTGTTTTATCTATCATAGGCACTTCATCACTATACAAATT
>NZ_JBFUIB010000845.1:0-1230 GCF_056402095.1 Peribacillus sp. P4_C12 | reverse complement strand
GTGGATGACCCCTGAGCTGTTTTCAAACCAGCTGCAATAAGGAATGGAACTAACAGGAACAAAGCTCCACTAAAGATGCTTCCAAGATCCCAACCTTGAATGATGTCCGCGATACCTGTATTTTTAATGACTGTTCCAAAAGCCCCGCCTGCTCCTGTAATTAATAAAATTGGGGCTGCATCTAATAAGGCTGTCGCAATCCAATTTGTTAACGTTTCTTCATCATATTTTGGTAGCAAGGTGAGTGCTGAGATAACACCTACAAGCAATGCAATCACGGGCTGGCCTAAGAAAATGAAAAATGAAGCGATACTTCCTTCTGTTCCAATCAGATTTAATACCGAACTAACTCCAATTAGGACGATTGGTAAAACAATTGGTAAAAAGGATTGAAAAGCAGATGGCATTTTCCCAAATGAACGAACAATCTCATCATAATCGTAGTCCAAATCATTTCGATCATCTTCTACCTCTATTTTGCTGGCCACTTTTATTGACCATAAATATCCAGCAAGTGCCGCAGGAATAGCGGTAATAAGCCCTATTAAAATGACAGTTCCTAAATATCCATCTGCTCCTATATTTCCTGCTGCTGCAATTGGACCGGGAGTAGGCGGCACAAGCGTATGTGTTGCATACAAACCAGTTGCAAGCGCAACTGACATTGAAGCAACAGCCACTTTTGCTCGTTTTGCCAAGGCTTTTCTTAAGCTGGATAGAATTACGAATCCAGAATCACAAAAAACAGGTATGGATACAATAAATCCAATCATACTCATCGCTAGCTGCGGTCTTTTTGGACCGACAATACGCAGTACAACCTCTGCCATTCGTAAAGCTGCTCCTGCCTTTTCCAAAATAGTTCCAATAATTGTTCCAAAAACGATGACAAGCCCAATGCTTGTCATCAAACCACCAAATCCCCCGTTTATATTCTCTACAATTTGTTCTAGAGGCATTCCTGAAGCAAACCCAACAAACAAGGTTCCTAACAGAAGTGATAAGAACGGATGTAGCTTAAATTTGGTTGTTGCAAATACAATCAAAAAAACTCCGATGGCTAAAACAATAAATAACATATGATAACCCCCTATTTTTTATTTATTAAAAGAAGCTAAAAAAGTGCGCATTACTTGCTCAGCTGAAACCTCTAAAAATTCAGCCCCTCTTTCCATAGCTTCTTGTAACGTCATGGGAGCGTTTACAAGACTATGAATGCTAGTAATTCCA
>NZ_JBFUIB010000844.1:0-1231 GCF_056402095.1 Peribacillus sp. P4_C12 | reverse complement strand
TGCTCTGGGTTGGTAACGTAATTTTCACGGCGATTCATTCGTTTCAGCCCTTCAGGTACTAAATTAAATTGCTGGTCATTCATCAAACCAGCTATTCCTATATCTGACCGTTTTTCATCCATATCAGGATATATCCCTTTGAAATAATCATCTGCAAGTCCTGGTGTGTAATGCTCAGGTTCGGGATATGTGGTAATTACTCCTTCAAAATTACGAAGCACTGTTTTTGTCGGTGATTGTGAAAGGATATAGTTCGGTTGTAATGTAATTTTCCCTCCACCCCCTGGTGCATCTACAACGAAAGTCGGGACAGCATACCCAGACGTATGACCGCGTAAGCCTTCAATAATTTCAATCCCCTTAGATATCGGGGCTCGGAAATGACCGATTCCTTCGGATAGGTCGCACTGATAAATGTAGTAAGGACGGACACGAATCTTAACGAGGTCATGCATCAGCTTTTTCATGATCGCCACACTATCATTTATACCGGCTAGAATAACAGCCTGGTTGCCTACCGGTACACCTGCATCTGCTAGCATCTCACACGCTTTCTTTGATTCTTCGGTAATTTCTATAGATGTATTGAAGTGCGTATTTAACCAAATTGGATGATACTTTTTTAATATTGCACACAAATTTTCTGTGATTCGTTGAGGGAATACAACTGGAGCTCTCGTACCTATCCTGATTATTTCAACGTGGGGGATTTCCCTTAAGTTTTTTAAAATATATTCCAGGATGGTGTCATTAATCAATAATCCGTCACCGCCGGAGATAAGAACATCTCGGACTGCTGGTGTATCACGAATATAGCCGATTGCAGCGTCTAATTGTTTTTTTGGTACTCCCATACCTATTTGTCCTGAAAAGCGTCTTCTCGTACAATAGCGGCAGTACATGGAGCACTGATTCGTGACCAAAAAAAGGACGCGATCAGGATATCTGTGAGTCAATCCCGGTACTGGTGAATCTTCATCTTCATGAAGCGGGTCCTCCATGTCATATTTGGTTTTATGCATTTCTTCTGAGATTGGGACAGATTGCATTCTGATTGGACACCTTGGGTCATCCTTATTCATCAACGAAGCATAATAGGGGGTAATATTTAATGGGATGGTTTTCGTAGAGATCCTGACACCTTCCTCTTCATCAGGAGTCAAGTCTATAACTTTTTTCAAATCCTCCACAGTTCGGATAGTATTCGTAAGCTGCCACAGCCAGTTGTTCC
>NZ_JBFUIB010000843.1:0-1234 GCF_056402095.1 Peribacillus sp. P4_C12 | reverse complement strand
TGTTTTACCTAAAATGGCATTGGCATTCGCTCCATCATAGTATAATAAGCCGCCAGCTTCATGAACAACCTGAGCGATTTCCACAATTTCTTTTTCAAAAAGTCCAAGGGTATTCGGATTTGTCAACATTAGCGCAGCAGTATCAGGGCCTACATGTTTCTTTAATTCTTCTAGGTTAACTAATCCATTTTTATCGGATGGGATCGTGATCGTTTGAAAACCAGCAACACTTGCACTTGCAGGATTTGTACCGTGCGCGGAGTCTGGAACAAGTACTTTCGTTCTGGTTTCACCTTTTTGAGCATGATACGCCTTAGCCATCATTAAACCTGTCCATTCCCCTTGAGCCCCTGCAGATGGCTGTAAAGTTACAGCATCCATTCCTGTGATGACAGCTAGCTCTTCTTGTAATTCATATAAAACCTCTAGTGCACCCTGTACAGTTTCAACCGGCTGATATGGATGAATGCGGCTAAAGCCTTCCAAACGTGCCACATCTTCATTTATTTTCGGATTGTACTTCATCGTACAAGAACCCAGCGGATAGAACCCATTATCGATCCCATGGTTTTTATTAGAAAGCGCTGTATAATGGCGGACAAGTTGCAACTCTGATACTTCCGGGAGTTCTGCCGGTTCATCACGAATTAAATGCTTTGGAAATTTGTCATTTAAATCAACACAGTCAACGTCACTTTCCGGAAGACTTGAGCCCACACGTCCTGGTCGACTTATTTCAAAAATTAAATCATTATATTCAACCATTTACAATCGCCTCCAAAACATCAATAAATTGATCAATTTCTCCTTTTGTTCGCTGCTCAGTCACAGCTAGCAGCATTTGATTTTCAAAGCCGTAATCACTTTTTAAATCAAATCCACCGATAATACCGGCCTTAAGAAGTTTTTCATTGACTTCCTTTACCGAACGAGGAAGCTCGACAACAAACTCATTGAAGAATGGTGCTTCATTGATAATGGTAAAGCCTTTTTGTTCTAGAGTTTTCGACATGTAATCAGCTTTCTCAATGTTTAGCTGCGCCATGTGACGAATCCCTTGCTTTCCAAGCGACGTCATACAGATGGAAGAGGCAAGAGCATTTAATGCCTGGTTAGAACAAATATTGGATGAGGCTTTATCACGGCGAATATGCTGTTCACGCGCTTGCAGTGTTAACACAAACCCACGTTTCCCTTTTTCATCTGCCGTTTGTCCTACTATACGTCCTGGGAT
>NZ_JBFUIB010000842.1:0-1236 GCF_056402095.1 Peribacillus sp. P4_C12 | reverse complement strand
ATAATGGGGTGTTCAACTGAAATTTCATCCAGCTCAGCGATTGTTGGATAACGCTTTTCCTTCACAGCCGTTTCATTAAAGCCCCAAGCACGTATCCATTCACCTTTAGGAGTTTCTAAGGCTTTCTTTTTCAGGTCATCTAACAAAGCCTCGATAGAATCGATATGTTCAGCTTTACAACTTACCGCCAACTGATTCACCCCATAAAAAATGAGGTGAATATGAGAATCAATAAATCCAGGAAGAAGCGTTTTTCCTTGCAGGTCAAATACATCCGTTTTTTCTCCTATAAAACTCTTAACCTCCTGATTTGAACCAACAACTGCGATACGATTATCTTTTATTGCTACAGCTTCGACTACTGTATTCTTTTGATCTGCTGTAATAACTTCTCCATTTATCAATACAACATCAGCTTTCATAAACTCATCCCTTTCAGAATTCCTCTTTTAGAGTGTTCAGTTCAGTATTAAAAAAAGTTATATCTCTCGATTTGCTATTCCGTGTTTTAACAAGATTTATCAATAATTAGTTAAAGTTGAAATAAACATTCTTTTATTGTTTTAACAATAAAAGTAAAGTCATCTTCTGTAATGCTTAATGGAGGAGAAATTTGCAAAACATTATTGTATCCTGCAACGGTGTCTCCATTTTTACCGATAATCAGTCCCTTTTCTTTACAAGCACTGATGACTTTGTTCATCTTTTCAATGGCAGCCGGTTCTTTTGTTTGCTTATCTTCCACTAGTTCAATACCTAAAAGAAGGCCTTTTCCACGAACATCTCCCACGTTTGGATGTTCCTTTACATCCTCTAGTTCACGTAACAGTCGTTCACCCAATTCTTTGGAGCGTTCAATGAGTTTCTCATTCTCCATGATTTCCAAATTCTTCAGAGCCAGAGCGCAGGCAGCAGGATTTCCTCCGAACGTATTCACATGTCGGAAGCGGTCATAATCTTCACTGCCTATGTAAGCCTCATAAATCTCTCGTCTGACTGCCGTTGCTGACAAAGGAAGATACGCACTTGTAATACCTTTTGCCATTGTAATGATATCTGGTTTGACGCCATAGTTCATAAATCCAAACGGCTTCCMTGTCCGGCCAAATCCGCATATCACTTCATCACAAATAAGCAACGCACCGTGCTTCTCACAAATTTCTTTCACTTTTGCCATATATCCATCAGGAGGCATTAAAATTCCGCCCCCGGTAATAATCGGCTCCATAATCACAC
>NZ_JBFUIB010000841.1:0-1237 GCF_056402095.1 Peribacillus sp. P4_C12 | reverse complement strand
GTGCTGAATTCATCATGGTCTATCCGCCAGGGATTCCGATTTTTATACCTGGTGAACTGATAACAGAAGATAATATCACTTACATTCAGAAAAATATCGAAGTTGGTCTACCAGTTCAAGGTCCAGAGGATCCAGAAATTAAATATTTACGCATTATTAAAAACTGATTGAATATCAAAAACCAGAGCATAAACAAACTGCTCTGGTTTTTTTATGCTTATTATGATGTTTTAATCGTAAAAGAGCGTTTCTCCTCTTCGCCTTCCTAACCGACTTTATCAAAGCTTCCATATTTCTCTTGAACGAATACCAAAGCGCAGGCCCCCAAAATGCACTTTCCCGCAAGTTAGAACGACAGAATCTTATAACTTTACCCTAGGATTGCAGTTTTCCATTCTTCCGCAGCTTGGGGGTACCGGCCCTTACCTATGAACAAAGTTTATTTAAAAATTGTAATGTCCGTTCATGCCCTGTATGTTCAAAAATTTGTTGAGGTGTTCCTTCTTCAACGATTACACCTTTATCAATAAATACGACTTTATCCGCTGCTTCACGCGCAAAATTCATTTCATGTGTCACTACAACCATGGTCATTCCTTCTTTAGCAAGTTCTTTCATGACCTTTAGAACCTCACCAACTAACTCAGGATCTAACGCGGAAGTAGGTTCATCAAAAAGCAGAACTTCAGGTTCCATTGCCATCGCCCGTGCAATTCCTACACGTTGTTGTTGTCCACCGGATATCTGGGATGGATAGTGGTTCGCCCGTTCCGATAATCCTACCTTTTCGAGCAATTGAAGAGCCTTCGTACGAGAGGCTTCCTTGTCTTGTTTACGAACGTAAATAAGACCTTCCATAACATTTTCAAGTGCAGTCATATGAGGGAACAAATTGTAACCTTGGAAAACCATACCCGTTTGTTGACGGAACTTAATCACCTTATCTTTTGGAACTGGTTTTTTATCCTGAAAATCCAAAGAAAACTTTCCAAGCTTAATGGTCCCTTTTGTAGGCGTTTCCAATAAATTCAGGCAACGTAACAAGGTTGTTTTCCCTGAACCCGATGGCCCAATAATACAAACTGTATTGCCTTCCTCAATTTTTAGATCGATTCCCTTTAAAACCTCTGTTTGTCCAAATTGTTTATGCAGGTTCTTTATTTCAATCATGTATATTTCCCCCTATCAAATTAGCCCGTCACATAACGATCGAGTCGTTTTTCCATCTGTCCTTGTG
>NZ_JBFUIB010000840.1:0-1237 GCF_056402095.1 Peribacillus sp. P4_C12 | reverse complement strand
ATGCTATAAAGTGAACTTTTTCACTTTTTTATCGAAAATATCAAATTAGATTATGTAAAATAGTGTAAATAGAGGAACTGCCACAATATCCATCAAGTTAATGCCAAAGGGATGTGAGAAATCCCTATTTTCAATGATTTTTATCATAAAGTTTTTAAAGTATCACTTCATCTGGGTAAAGATCGGTAATAAATGAAGGAGGGACGAGTCTCAATAGACTGCGTCCTTTTTAGTCTGCTGAAAAATAACTTCCTTACCTCGATGACCTTAGAGTGACTTATGCGGAGTTATTAGACACAGGATGGGAATAGTTTGATTATATCCGCAAACAAAAGGCTTGAGTGAATGACGGCGGGTTCGTAACTAAAGAAAGCGATCTCGATGATAATAAATCTAAACCCACATGCAGGTATTGAAGTTTACACCTACCTTATTTGAAGGTAATGCTAATTTTGTTTAATTAGAAAAGCAAATAAGGATACAAGAAAACGATAAAATAAAATCATTACATTATTTTAAGGGCTTATATAGAAGACACGCAGATAATATGATAATTAGCCTGCTTAATTTTAGTGTTTCTTGAGTATTCATTACTTGATTAGTGGATTTACAAGAAGTCAAAAATTAGGGGTAATTAAGTTGTTAAAATTATTTGGTAAAGGAGATCAAACATGTATGTTTTGTATTATAAAATTCATAGTAGAGCTTCCTCTTTGAGATGAGTTTTGGTTTGTGTGTACTCTCATCATACTGAGGGGCTTTGTTTTTTCAAAGTCGATATTTAGTTCTCTACAGGAATGCTATAGTAAATAACTACTAATTTACATTTGACATTTTTTCCGTCTCCTTTTCAGATATTGGCCAATAACTTGCTTAAACACTAATGGTGCTTTTAAATTTTCTCAAAAAAATTCAATGATGCTTCACCCATCGTATGTTTTCAATACCTTTTCTTTTTAAAAGAACTATCGCTGATCCATAAAAAATTTTCTGTGAATTGCTTCCGAAACCGATTATAATCATTATTCAAAATACATCTACATATAATTTTTGTTATAAAGTGAAATATTCAGTAGTGGGGGCTCTATCACCTCCACCTATTCTTATGTGATTTTCTTAAAGACTTAAGATGGGATTTTACAGGTTCTTAATCTGAGATAAAAGATGAAAGAGGTGCCAAATGTTTATTTACATTGTTAAAATGGGGGACACCTTATATTCCATTGCGACGAAATAT
>NZ_JBFUIB010000839.1:0-1238 GCF_056402095.1 Peribacillus sp. P4_C12 | reverse complement strand
CCTCTAAACAGTAGCTTTGCCTACCTATCATTAGTACTCATTTTCTTATAACTCCTTATATTTTTATCTACCATGAAGTTTTGTAGTTTCCTTTACCATTCAAAGGAGTTTTATAGCTATTATTTTCACCATCTTGCCATATAGTATTTCCATTTTCATCTTTTATGAGAAACTTGAATTCATAGAATCGATCTGCGGCTAAATGAAATGTTCCACTCCAGGTGCCTTCTGGATTTTGGGTTAGCTTATATTCGTAATCTGCAGGATTCCACCTGCCGATTTCTCCTCTATCACCAATCAAGTAAACACCCTGATTGGGTGTAACAGGTACATTTTCAACTGTGAATGTAACTGGAATAGACTTACCTTCTAATTTATCTGCCATCATCCTAAACTCATTTGTTGGATTTCCTTCATCATCGAATAAATATGACATTCTAAGCAAGGTAAAGCCGTCAAAATCGTAGTTGAAAACCATTTCTGCAATATTATCGAAACCCCATTCATTATTGATAAGAGGAAGTGCATTTTCACCGTTTAAGGAAATTCCTTTCTCTTTAGCTAAAGTAGCGATTTGAGTCACTAACGTTTTGGGAGCGCTATAGAATGGTGCAGTATGGGCGTCGTAATCTCCCATTTCTAAACAAGTAAACGTGAGGGCCAAATTAGATTTTTTAAACTGATCAAGTAGTTGAGAGTAGTTATAGTAACCAGCGCTATACTCTGCTGAATGCGGCATAACTGGATCATTCATTTTCCAATGGACACCTGAGATTTTAGCCCCAATTGGTACATTAAAAACTTTATCAAAATGTTTATGGGCAAATTTCGAAATTTTTGAAAGATGATTTTCAAGAGCTCCTTGATACCACTCCATAAAGTCGTTTCCAAATTGTGTGTCACTTGCTCCACCACTAGTAAAAAATTCATCCCCATTACCTGGCGGTTGAATCTCATTCCATTTTTTATACTCAGTTCCCCAAGCAGCATTGAGTTTTTTAATAGTTGAATATTTTTCTTTCATGGTAAGCCTGAAATTCCGTTTCGCACCTTCAGTATAAACTTGAAGCTGTCCCCTCTCAGGATAGTTCCAACCGTCTGCATTTTGATAGGAGGGATATCTTAATTCCCCAGCTGGACCTGCACTTAGATAGATTTTGACAATTAGATCCTTTTTATCAGCAAAGTTTGTTGCAAAGGATTTGTACAATTCGTTGTATTGATCAGCTGTCCCATCA
>NZ_JBFUIB010000838.1:0-1241 GCF_056402095.1 Peribacillus sp. P4_C12 | reverse complement strand
GTATTGGTGCACTTACGGATTTTGTATAATCCTCTAATTCAGATGAAGTAATCGTATACCCTTTCATTCTTGCATCTTCCAAAGCATGACGGAGTATTTTTTCATCTGTTATCGTTCCAATAGCAATTGGTTTTAATTCTATATTTTCGAGATATGCTTCACGCTCTTCTTCAGACAAATAGGCGAGTATTATTCGAGAGTCACCTGCGTACAGTGGTGAACGCCTTCCGATTGAAGTATATAAACGAACAGGATGCAACGTATCTACCTTTTCAATATACATGGCTTCGTTAGTATCTCTCACAATTAGATTCACAGCTTCTTCAACATCATCTCGAAGTTCTTTCATAATGGGGTATGCGATTTTTCTTATATCTAAACGCTCTCCTACGAGTTGTCCAAACTGCAAGAATATTAGCCCAAGTGAATAATAACCATCATCATCTCTTGTTAAAAACCCCATTTCTTCTAATGATCCAATCATACGGTGCAGAGAGGTTTTTGGGAGGCCAGAAAGTTCCAGCATTTCATTAAAAGTGAGCTTGGAATGATTCATGAAAAGGTTAAGAATCTGCATTGACTTTACAACGGTTTTATTTTGTGATTGCATACATGGCTCCTTTCATGATTTTAGTATTTTTATTAGTGCAGTAGATAGAAATTGTTGTTCACCTTTACTATCAATTTATTATAAAACAAAGCACAAAAGTTGTAATTGAATAAGACTGTTTTCGCATAGATTGTTATTTTGAATAAATGCTCTGAGCACATATTCATATTAGCTTCGTAGCGGTTTTCTTCATAACTTTCAACTTTTGTTTGCTTGTATATTGGAAGCTTTCGCCATGGGCTATTARCTTAACAGACCCCTTAAGAGGACCTTTAATGGGAATATTATCTTAATGCGTAAAGCTATCAGGAATTCCTTGCAGCTAAATTTACTTGATCGTTACAAAAAAAAATTTCTCTACAAAGGTATTTCCAAAAATACTTTTGTCCCTTTCTCCTCAACAGAATGAAGGGAAAGGTTTCCACCGGCAGCTTTGGCTCTCTCTTCCATACTGAATAAGCCTACTCCACGGGTAACCTTTTCTAAATCAAATCCCTTTCCTTCATCCTCTATAACCACATGAATTTCGTCATCTATTTCCCGAATCGTCACTGTTGCTTCTTCGGTTTGAGCATATTTACGAATATTCGTTAATGCTTCTTGGATTACACGGTAAATGGTAATTTCTTTG
>NZ_JBFUIB010000837.1:0-1246 GCF_056402095.1 Peribacillus sp. P4_C12 | reverse complement strand
TGCGACTGGCTTTTTATATTTCCCGTTAACTCATTACCCTATTCTACAAATAACAGGAGGAATTATTCATGAGTATTGCAGAAAAAAAGAAAGCGAAGTTTGAAAAGAAAACTGAAAAATATGAGGTGAAAGTTCACCCGCAAACAGATCGTTTGTATCATATTGAAATCTCAAAAGAGGCAATTGCAAGTTTTTTAGAAGTAGTGTTAAAGGATAATCAATCTGTACAACATTTGGAATATACACCATACGCACGTCACATTGTCGCTTCATACCTATTGGATCAAGTAGGAGAAGAGTTTGGCGAAGTACTTCGGAGCATTGTTCATGATCGAGAGTCTGGCGGATTCACTCTTGGTTTAGAAGGTGTCACTGAAAATACTGATGAATATGTTATTTTCGCAACAGCGATTTCACATTTACTTGGAACACCAAACCATGATGCAATGTCTGGAAAGTACTATGCACGTTTTAGTGTACAAGATTCAGATAGCAGCGATTCATATCTACGTCAGGCATATCGTTTATTTACTCTTCATACAGACGGTACCTTTGTAGATGAGCCGACAGACTGGTTGCTTATGATGAAGACGATCGAAGAAAATGCCCGCGGAGGCGAATCACGTTTATTACACCTTGATGATTGGAAGGAACTTGATAAGTACGTCAATCACCCATTATCAAATCAAAAATTCACGTATAAAGCCCCAAAAAGTAAAAATATTGATCAAGAAATTGAACGTTTAACTTTCTTTAATCATAATAACAAGCCGGGTGTTTGTTTTATCGATCAATTTGTTTATCCTGAGTCCATTGAACAAGCAAAATACCTACGTGATTTCTCTAAATCATTGGAAGCTGATGAAAGTGTAATTGAACTAGAACTTCCTGTTGGTGATTTGGTTGTCGTTAATAATATTTTTTGGCTTCACGGACGTGCTGCATTTGAAAAGGATCCAAACTTGAACCGAGAATTACTACGCCAGCGCGGACGTTTTAACCAATAAGTTTTACCTGTAAACCCTATCGTTTATCTCTATCCCCAAAAAACTTTTAAAGATAAATTCTTTTCCTGCCTTTCGGTTCGGAACGAGAATTTGTCTTTTTTTTCTCTGAATTCGAAACTGAAGTTCGATTGCATACCAAAAAGAATGACCCTGGACAAATGGAGTGACCCCTGTCAAATAGACAGAAATAAAAAAGACCAATTAAGCAGCCTGAGTTCTATATTGATATGGACTCAGGT
>NZ_JBFUIB010000836.1:0-1250 GCF_056402095.1 Peribacillus sp. P4_C12 | reverse complement strand
GTTAAACGAGTGTATGTCCATGAATCACGCTTTGATGAAGTTGTGAAAAAATTAACCAAAGAGTTTGGCCGAGTCGTGGTTGGTGATGGCATTCAGCCGGATGTAACAATGGGGCCATTGAATAATAAAACACAGTTTGACTATGTGAATGAGTTGATCGAACGTACGGCTAAGTCTGGTGGAAAAGTAGTCACTACTGGGATTCAACTTAATCCAGAAACATGGGATCAAGGTTATTATATGCTTCCTTCTATTATTACAGGAGTCGATCAGCAAAGCGAAGTGGTCCGGGTCGAGCAATTTGGACCAGTCATCCCTATTTTGCCTTTCTCTAATGTTGATGAAGCGGTAAGGTTAGCGAATGATAGTGAATTTGGTTTGCGTGCGTCTGTTTGGACTGTGAATGAAGAATTAGCTATAGAGATGGCCGATCGTCTCGAAGCAGGAGCGGTTTTCCATAATAACCATACCGTTTTCAGCGAATTGGCCCTCGATTTTCCTGGTTTAAAAGAAAGTGGTGTTTCCCGCGAAACGAGACATTGTGGACTTGAATTCTTTGCAGACTCTTATGGGTTTGCTGATTGAGGAAGGATGAAATTACATGAAACTAGGGCTAATTGGATGCGGTAATATCGGGAAATTTCTGCTTCAGGCAATAAATAAAGACGGACTTCTTCCAGGAGGGAAAATCGTTTCGATTTATGCACGCCGTGAAGAAATAGCAACTCAACTAGTTGAAGAATTTGGGACACAGTCGTATAGTGATGTTGACTCTCTCCTTAATTCAGATGTGGATTTAGTCATAGAAGCAGCGACAATTGAAGCTGCTGAAGAGTACGCATTGAAAGTGATAAAAAGCGGAAAAAATCTATTATTAAGCAGCATAGGTGTAATGGCCGATGCTGCTTATGAAGACAATATTAAACGCCTCTGTCGAAAAAATAACGTTAATATTTTCCTCCCGTCCGGTGCAATCGGAGGTCTCGATGTACTTAAATCGGCAAAAGCAGTTAATGGACTTGAATCCGTGTGTATTACCACGAGAAAACCGCCTAGCGCGTTGCCTGCAGGTTCTTCATTAGAAGAAGAAACGGTATTATTCGAAGGTTCTGCTGCGGAAGCAATTAAGCAGTTTCCGAGAAATATTAATGTTGCTATTGTATTGTCTTTGGCTGGTATCGGGTCTGAAAAGACGAAAGTGAAAATCATTGCAGATCCATATGTATTGAAAAATATTCACCTTATTGAAG
>NZ_JBFUIB010000835.1:0-1255 GCF_056402095.1 Peribacillus sp. P4_C12 | reverse complement strand
CCTTTAGTGCATCTATTAATGAACTGCATGAAAGATTAAGTGAATTGGGATTTGGAGATTTCGGACCTGCACATGGCTTTATGTTTAAATATATTATTCCTAATGGAGCGACAGGTATAGAACTAGCTGAGTATTTAGGAATTACCAAGCAGGCTGTAAGTAAAATGGTGGATTGTCTTGAAAAAAGGGGTTATGTATTACGTAAAGCTCATCCGACTGATAAGAGAGGGAARATTATTGTTTTGACCGAACGAGGWTGGTTAGTAGTGAAGGCAAAAGAGAAGATACTAACTGAGATTGAGGGACGTTGGAGTGAAAACATAGGTACTGAACGAATGCAAATGCTCAAAAAAGATTTATCAAAGTTAGTTTTTGAAGAAAATGAAGGTAAATTATCATCGAGTGTAARACCTATTTGGTAAAAATAGAGCTAATAAAGGGGACTTTCAAGCGTGATTAAATTCGTACTAACAGTGTAGCGTTTGTAATTATATAAATTAGCAGCAATGTTTGTGAAGAATTRYACTTAAAMTAACGGAGGAGTTAGTTAAAGATCATTGGGCTGCTTATGGCAGAGAGGTGCGTAGACTTATAACCATGTTATAAGATAATTAATAATTTAACTATAAATATATATATAAAAACAATCTTGTGTAAAACATAAAAATCCGCCCCTTTTAATAGAGCGAATTTTTATGTTTTTTTGTATGTGTATGTTAATAGATTCTGCGAAGTTATTAATTCCACAATCCTGCTTTTTCAAGTTTCTGTTTACCTTTAAATGCAACGAATACTAATACTACATTGATGATTAACATAGCAGCAATTGCGTATAGCACTGATGTATAGCTACCTGTTAATTCGAATACGAAGCCATATCCAGGTAATGCAACAATACCAGCGAGTGCTAAACCAAGAGCAGCAGTAGCGTAGATTTGAGCGTAATCTTTAAGACCGAATAGAGCTGATGTTAGAAGTGGTACTAATGTTCCTAGAGATGCAACAACAAAACCATAAATACCAATAGCTAAGTTGAACATTAACGGGTTTTCTGGAACTGTTAAAAGAATAGCAACTGGAACTAAACCTAATAGCATTGCGAAGATTGCTGTGTTTTTAGCACCAATCTTATCGCTTAAAATACCGAATGCAAGCGCACCGATTAATACACCGAATTGCCAACCGCCCATTGCAGAACCAGCAAATTTAATATCGTAACCTAAGCCCATTGCGAATGGTGCAACGTGTTGACCGA
>NZ_JBFUIB010000834.1:0-1256 GCF_056402095.1 Peribacillus sp. P4_C12 | reverse complement strand
TTTTTTAGTTTACATAACATATATTTTAAGAAGATATAAAAACACAAAAAATAACGTCTCAAACCGACAAGGTAAAGAAGTTAAGGATTATTAGTGGAGAAATATTTCCGTGTGTAACTTGTAATAGTAATATTATTATTAAATTAATGGTAGGAGCATGGGAAACTAATAATAATTGTCCTTTTTGTGGAAAAAAATTAATGAAGGATAAGCTATATTTATTTATAATTATAATAAAAGGTTGCCTATCTAAGGAATTAATCTGTTTGTTAATCATTAGTTACTATATTTTWGGATTAAGCTATTCCACCAACATTCCATGTATCGTCAAATAACATCCACACATGTGGAGTGCGTGTCACAATTAATTTTTAAAAAATAATTGAGTAGATATGTAGAAGGGACATGGGGCCGATTCTGTTGGTCGGAACTAACTATATTTGAAGAACGGCTCCTGTGGTCTTTCTAAAAAGTTATGACAGGATGTATGATGAGGCTCTAAAAATTGATTTAATCTCAACTAAAAATAATATATTCTTATAAAAATTGAATTTTTTTCCACACCCGTTATAATAATAAATAGGAATTTGTAAGCGAACACACTGAATAATTTTAATTCTTGTAAAAAATAGGAGGAAATCATGGGGAGATTGGTTCATTTCGAAATTCATGTGAATGACATGGAACGGGCAAAGAAGTTTTATGGAGAGGTATTCGGATGGTCATTTCAAGATTGGAGTGATTATGCAGGAATGCCTTACTTTGGAGCTGTAACTGGCGATGAGAATGAACTTGGGATCAATGGTGCTTTGATGCAGCGTCAAAGTGCTCCGCCGGAAACAAACCAAGCTTTAAATGCATTTGCTTGTACAATGGGAGTGGAAAATTACGATTTAACGGAAGCTAAAATTATGGAGAATGGCGGCAAGGTCGCAAAGCCCAAATATGCCCTGCCTGGAATGGCGTGGCAAGGATACTATATTGATACCGAAGGCAATATATTCGGAATTCATCAACCAGATGTGAATGCAAAATAGATTCGATAATAGGTGAATTAAAACATGAAATTACAAGACACGGCAGGCATGCTTGAAAATGTACGCAATATCTGTCTTGCGCTGCCCGAAGCTGTTGAACTTATTGACGGTTTCGGTCACAATACTTTTAAAATCAATGGAAAATCCTTCGTGATTTCAGGTGAAAGCGAGAAAGGATTCAGCTTATCTTTCAAGTCAGATCGGGACACTCAAGAATTA
>NZ_JBFUIB010000833.1:0-1262 GCF_056402095.1 Peribacillus sp. P4_C12 | reverse complement strand
CAACATACTCTTATTGGATTCTTAAACGTTAATCGAGTTTTCATACTAACTTCTACCCTTTCTGAAAATTTAATGAAGCAAAAAATGAATACAGCTATCCATCAATTAATCGCAAAAAGATTTTCTTTGCGGGTTGGGATGGGTTCATTGGCGGAATCCGAATTATATATATGTCACTCATTCCACGAAGCCGAATCAGCCCTGTTACTTGGCGACGACAATCAGTCTTTAACTACATATACAGAAGTGGAAACCAAAGCCCTTTTGGACAGAATAGATGATCGAACGAAACAACAATTTCAAGAAAGAATATTGGGCAGCTTATCTGAAAAACTGATTGAAACACTCCAACAATTTTTCCTTAGTAACTTAAATATCGGCGAATGTGCAAAAAGTATGTACATTCACCGTAATTCTCTTATTTACAGAATCAAAAAAATAAAGGAAATCACTGATTATAACCCTCAGGAGCTAAATGATGCAATAACCTTACAGTTAGCCATTTGGGTCAAACAAATGCAGCGGAAAGTTTGATTTTTATTGAGTGATAAAGTTGTACCTTCAATCTAATTATGTTCCTTTCCTGTTTAAAAGTCTGGAGTGAATTTTTGTATAAATAATCGAAGTACCGAGTAGATTAACAATACATGATTCTTTGCATACAGGAGGGCTAGGATGAATAGCATCGCAAATATTTTAATTATTCTTGGATTTTCTATTATTTTCTTAATTTTCATTGTAATAGTTCTTTTATTAATCTATATGATTTTCTTTGATCGTAGGCAGAAACATCATGCGATTCTAAGGAATTATCCAGTGCTTGGAAGGGTTCGTTACTTTTTAGAAAAGATAGGTCCTGAAATGCGTCAATACTGGTTCAACAGTGATAATGAGGGAAAACCTTTTTCTCGAGATGACTATGAACACATGGTAAAAAGCTCAAAATATTTACGGGATGTCATTGGTTTTGGTTCAAAACGGGATTTCGATGAAGAAGGATTCTTTGTAAGGAATAGTATGTTCCCAAAATTGGCTGAAGAAGAAAAATACGACCGAGAAACAAAAGTAATGACTAAAAGATACGTCCTTTTGAAGGATCCGCTTTTCTCACAACGAGAAGAAACTTGGGGAGATGAAGAATCCTCTGCCTATTTATTGGATGATGAGGATGCTGTGATTATTGGTCCGAACACAAAAAACCCCTTTAAATTAAAAGGACTTATCGGGATGTCTGCTATGAGTTATGGATCATTGGGGAAGAA
>NZ_JBFUIB010000832.1:0-1263 GCF_056402095.1 Peribacillus sp. P4_C12 | reverse complement strand
GATCAAATGTTTGAATAGATAATCTTAAAAGAGAAAGATCTCCATCAGCTCCTTGTAAACCAGGGATTTTTACGATAGCTGAAAAGCCAATAAAAAAAACAAACAGTAATAATATGGTGTATAAAGGTAGGGTAATTGCATTTTTGCGAAGTGATTTTTCACCATTTGCTGAGAAAACCACTGAGAAAGAAGTCGGTAATAAATAAAAAGATATTGCATTTAAAAGGATAGTAGAGATAAACCACGGTACACTTAGTCCCTGATTGGCTAACGTTAACAATTCAGGTTTAACATCCTGAACAGACTTAAACATTTGCTGAATCCCGCCAAAATAGTGGAAAGGGATGTATATACCTAAAAAAATAACCACTCCCAAAATCATAATATCTTTAAGCACAGCTGTCCAAGCTGAGCCATGAATACCAGAGAATATTACATATGTTGTAATAACTATTGCACCTATAACACTTGCAACTACAGGTGAAATAGCTCCGTAAGAAGCTTCTGAAACAATGATCCCTAACCCTTTCATTTGTATACAAATATATGGTACAATCGATAAACTTCCCACAATAGCTACAATAATTCCCATTGCACGACTATCGTATTTAGATGCAAAATAGTCAGGTTGTGAAATAATTCCATGTTCTTTACCGTATCTCCAAATTTTAGGTGCAATCCAATAAGATATGATATATGCTAGAAATATATACGTTGGCACATAATATGCAGCAGCACCTTTGGAATATGCCCAACCACTTGCGCCTAGAAAAGTAAAAGTCGTATAAACCTCTCCAGCTATTAATAGAAATAAGAACAAGGTTCCAAAACCTCTGCCACCAACTGAAAATTGCTGCAAATTCATATCTTTTCCTCTTCTTGCTGCTATCCCTATATAAAGAGCTAGGATTAAGAAAATGAAAATAATAAATAATGATATATTCATTCTGTCTCACTCCCTTGATTATCAGGATCAAGCTTATAAACAATGGTTAAAATAATCGAGGAAAGTACCATCCAAAATACAATCCAAAATAAAAGAAAAGGCATTCCTAAGACGTAAGGTTCAATTTTATTTGCAAATGGCAAGAATCCTACAAACCCTATAAAAGGGATTAAGAGTAAGAGTTTAATATATTTCAAAATATGCTCGACCTCCTATTTCATAGTTTGAATTTTTATGGATTAAGAGCAAATATAATAAAAGGATTTGTTAATAGAATAATGTGAAATTAATAGAATTGTAATGAAACTCCTTTTATT
>NZ_JBFUIB010000831.1:0-1265 GCF_056402095.1 Peribacillus sp. P4_C12 | reverse complement strand
GCCTAAAAAAAAGTAAAGATAGAAAGGGTTAAACTTACTATCTTTTTTTGTTGCTTTATTTTAAGCATTTGAAAAAACAGCCTAAACAAAAGGCAGAGTGTGAATAACACTCCGCTTTTTGTCTATAGCTTATAATAATTTTCAGCTGTATAAGTGGTCCAGTTCCAAAAATCATTCCCCTGAGAAATAATATATCGATCAAGAAACAATTCGAAGTTAAGTTGAATGTCTTCGTCTTCGGAAAATTCTTCAGAAGGTATGTCGAAATTAAGTAAATAATTTGGTTCTTTAGCATTGAGTTTTTTAATACTTATAGCCAAAGTTCCGTCTAGTACGCTACCTATAGGAATAAAAGGTAGGGGATTATCTGGCTCATCCGCTTGCATATCTTTATATGCACTCTCGATTTCTTCTAAAGAATGAAGCCATAATCCTCCGCCTACATTGTCACCATCTTCGTCTATATGTTCAAAAAGCATACAACCGTTATGAATAAATAAGAAAGCCTTGTAGTCTTCCGGTAAAATCCACTCTGTTTTCTTTTCAAATTCCTCTATTTGTTCTTTAGTAGCCGGATTATTAAAGGAACAAACAATATTCGAATTTTCTCCTTCGGGACCTGAAATAATCATACTTAAGTCTTCATCTAATCTATTTTAAAAACTTGTTAAAGTTTGATTAATAAATGGCATATAGTTAATCTCCTTAATTAGTAGTTTTTCCACCAAGTGTTAACTTCATTACGGTGTATTTTTACAGGAAGCGGAAATAGATTTTGAAATGCGTTAGTTCCACCGTATTTTATTGGAATAACGTGATGTATCTCGGTAGATCTTTCGTCTAAACCATACAAATAAACATTTGTCCTGCGCAAATAGGTCAGACCTTTTGAACGGGAACTTGAATTTCAAAGGTAATCTCGTTTGGTTTATCTGTGATCGTAATATCAACATGCATAATTTGCAGCGCATCGCCGGTAATTTGATAACCACCTTCATCAAGATAATCAAATATTTTACTCAAGCTTTCGCTTCGGTTCCATAGTAATTCTCCGTTATATCGGATACACGCAAATAACCCAGCCGGAACGATCCGTTGGTACTGTTTTGGTATTTTTTCTTTACTTTTTGCCACAACGAAAATGACTGATGGTTCTTCAAAACGTTTAGTTCTAAGATCCGCTTCCTGGATGAGAATGCCTAGTCTGTTACTGGCCAGTTCTAAGATCCGCTTCCTGGATGAGAATGCCTAGTCTGTTACTGGCC
>NZ_JBFUIB010000830.1:0-1267 GCF_056402095.1 Peribacillus sp. P4_C12 | reverse complement strand
AAGGGTATGTGTCTGATATAACTCGGACATTAGCAGTTGGTCAGCCAAGTGAAGAACTTATTAATATTTATGACATTGTTTTAGAAGCGCAACTGCGTGGCATGGCCGGGATAAAACCTGGGATGACAGGCAGGGAAGCGGATGCACTAACTCGTAATTTAATTGAAGAAAAAGGATTTGGACAGTATTTTGGACATTCAACAGGACATGGAATTGGTCTTGAAGTTCATGAAGGTCCAGCATTATCCTTGAGGTCTGATATCATTCTAGAACCAGGTATGGCTGTTACCGTTGAGCCGGGTATTTATTTACCGGGAGTTGGCGGAGTACGGATTGAAGATGATACAATCGTTACAATAGAAGGTAACGAAGCACTTACACATTCATCAAAAGAGTTAATCATTCTGTAAACATGTACATGTAGGAGGACAATTTTATGATTTCTGTAAACGATTTTCGCACAGGTGTTACAATTGAAGTAGATAATGGAATTTGGCAGGTTATCGAGTTCCAACATGTTAAACCAGGTAAAGGCGCTGCCTTTGTACGTTCTAAGCTTCGTAATCTTCGTACAGGATCCATCCAAGAGAAAACATTCCGTGCGGGTGAAAAAGTGGCGAAAGCGCATATTGAAAACCGTAAAATGCAGTACCTTTATGCAAGTGGAGACAGCCATGTCTTTATGGATAACGAAACTTACGATCAAATCGAGCTACCAGCTTCAAGTATTGAACGCGAATTAAAATTCCTAAAAGAAAATATGGAAGTGCATATTATGACTTTCCAAGCCGAAACACTTGGTGTCGAGCTTCCTAACACAGTTGAACTTGAAGTTGCAGAAACTGAGCCTGGTATTAAAGGCGATACATCTTCAGGTGGAACAAAATCAGCCGTACTTGAAACAGGCCTTTCAGTTCAAGTGCCATTCTTCATCAATCAAGGTGACAAATTATTGATCAATACAAACGAAGGTTCATACGTATCACGCGCATAATTAGAAGAAGTCCGAGATTATATCTCGGGCTTTTTTTTTGTCTTTTTTCATTCCTTTTTATGTATGACTTTTTCTATAGCTAGGGATTGAAGTAGCTAAGAAGTTCTCAAAAGGATTACTAAAAGGTCAGTTTCTTTATTAGCTTGTCATTATTACAGGATGATCGGCATATATTTTATTGAAAGTGGTGTATACAGGAGGATTGTCAAAATGGAAACGATTCTTTCTTTTTTACCGAAAAAATTATACGAGCAGCTCCGGGGTATGACACCC
>NZ_JBFUIB010000829.1:0-1268 GCF_056402095.1 Peribacillus sp. P4_C12 | reverse complement strand
AGTGTATGTAGTTAGATGGTGGAGCCTAGCGGGATCGAACCGCTGACCTCCTGCGTGCAAGGCAGGCGCTCTCCCAGCTGAGCTAAGGCCCCTAAAGGAATAAATATATAGTAAGCGGAAGACGGGATTCGAACCCGCGACCCCAACCTTGGCAAGGTTGTATTCTACCACTGAACTACTTCCGCAAATGGCTGGGCTAGAAGGGATCGAACCTTCGCATGACGGAATCAAAATCCGTTGCCTTACCGCTTGGCTATAGCCCAATATATAATATGTATAATTAATATTCAACAAAATAAAAAGGTGGTAATCATATATTTCCCTTTTACAGAGAATATATAACTGATCCACAGGTTTTTATTAAAATGGTGGAGGGGGGCAGATTCGAACTGCCGAACCCGAAGGAGCGGATTTACAGTCCGCCGCGTTTAGCCACTTCGCTACCCCTCCGCAATATATGGTTGTAAATGGTGCCGGCAAGAGGACTTGAACCCCCAACCTACTGATTACAAGTCAGTTGCTCTACCAGTTGAGCTACACCGGCAAATATTTTTAAAATAAAATGGTGGAGGATGACGGGATCGAACCGCCGACCCTCTGCTTGTAAGGCAGATGCTCTCCCAGCTGAGCTAATCCTCCGGACTAATAAGTATATAATGGTGACCCGTACGGGATTCGAACCCGTGTTACCGCCGTGAAAGGGCGGTGTCTTAACCGCTTGACCAACGGGCCGATATTTTTATGATAATAGATAGATTGGGAAGCTCCCAAGCGGATTCGAACCGCTGACCTCTTCCTTACCATGGAAGTGCTCTACCTACTGAGCTATGGAAGCATATGGCTCCGCAGGTAGGACTCGAACCTACGACCGTTCGGTTAACAGCCGAATGCTCTACCACTGAGCTACTGCGGAATAATATAATGTTTCCTAATACTCATTTAAAGATTTTAAATGAATAGCCTGGCAACGTCCTACTCTCACAGGGGGAAACCCCCAACTACCATCGGCGCTGAAGAACTTAACTTCCGTGTTCGGAATGGGAACGGGTGTGACCTCTTCGCCATCATTGCCAGACTATATTCATTTTTTTGAAGAAATTTTCATTCCTTCAAAACTAGATAATAAGAAGGTATTTCATTTTTTAAAGCGTGGTTAAGTCCTCGATCTATTAGTATCAGTCAGCTCCACATGTCGCCACGCTTCCACCTCTGACCTATCAACCTGATCATCTTTCAGGGATCTTACTAGCTTGCGCTATGGGAAATCT
>NZ_JBFUIB010000828.1:0-1268 GCF_056402095.1 Peribacillus sp. P4_C12 | reverse complement strand
AGGGTGCAGCTAAAAACGGCGACATTACGACTATTGGCCGTGGCGGAAGCGACACATCAGCTGCAGCATTAGGTGCGGCTTTACAAGCTGAAAGGGTCGATATTTTTACGGATGTGGAAGGAATAATGACTGCCGATCCACGTATTGCCGAGCAAGCTCGTCCATTATCGGTCGTTTCTTATACAGAAGTTTGTAACATGGCTTATCAAGGTGCCAAGGTCATTCATCCCCGTGCTGTTGAAATTGCCATGCAGGCAAAAGTTCCGATCAGGATCCGATCAACATACAGTGATGGATTAGGAACACTTGTCACAGGTGTAAATAAGGGGAGCCAGGGTAGTGACATACGGGAAAGACTAGTTACAGGAATAGCTCACGTTTCTAAAATAACCCAAATTAAAGTACGCGCGAAAAAAGACCAATATAATTTACAGGCGGAAGTTTTTAAAGCGATGGCCAATGCCTCCATTTCCGTTGACTTTATCAATATTTATCCAAATGGCGTTGTTTATACGGTTTCGGAGGAGATGACAGAACTTGCTCTTTCTATTTTGGCCGAGCTTGGTCATGAACCTGTAATTGAGCGGAATTGTGCTAAAGTTTCTGTAGTCGGTGCGGGCATCAACGGTGTGCCAGGCGTTGCAGCGAAGATTGTCACAGCGCTTTCTGAGAAAGAAATTGCTATTCTTCAATCTGCTGACAGCCATACGACTATTTGGGTTTTAGTAAAAGAAGAAGATTTAGTAGAAGCTGTTAATTCACTTCATTATGCATTTCATTTGCATGAAAGTGAAGCATAATAAGCATACAAGTTTTATTAATTAAAGAGGTGTTAAATGATGATATTTGGTAGAGTATCAACGGCAATGGTCACCCCTTTCGATAGCAAGGGAAATGTTGATTTTCAAAAAACGACTTCATTGGTCAATTACTTATTAACGAATGGAACGGATTCACTTGTGCTTTYGGGCACAACTGGGGAGTCTCCAACTTTATCTTCGGAGGAAAAAATCGCCTTATTGCGTCATGTTTCGAAGGTTGTAGAAAAACGGGTACCCGTCATCATGGGTACGGGAAGCAACAATACGTATGCTTCTATTGAGTTGACAAAAAAGGCAGAACAAAACGGTGCAGATGCGATCATGCTTGTGGCTCCGTATTATAATAAAACGAATCAAGAAGGTCTTTACCAACATTTTAAAGTAATTGCAGAAAGTACGACGCTACCTGTAATGGTATATAACATCCCAGGTCGTGCTTCTGTTAAT
>NZ_JBFUIB010000827.1:0-1272 GCF_056402095.1 Peribacillus sp. P4_C12 | reverse complement strand
CCTATGCTACGTGTTCAGACATGTAGTTTAATTTTACATGAATCCTTATTTCGGAATAATAATACATCCATGGATTTAATATGGTAACTCTTTTACAATTAGAGAGAGATGATCTTCTTTGAGCTTTGAATCCTTCCGACTTTTGCGCGGAGTGAAGGATCCTATTTAAGACATTTCCTTGACAGTTTCCCTTACGGGATATGCTCTAATCATGCCTTTTTCTTATCCAGGCTATGCCCTACCGGTATTAGAGAAAGTATCTAGAGGTGAAATGGATTGTGTGATTTTAGTTTGTTTATGATCAATTATCACTTAAAGAAAAAATGGGCGATCAATTCCCCATGGATATAAAATCTTTTCTGGGAATATAATCCTAAAAATAAGAATAAAGATTGACAATCATCCATTAGCATAATACGATATTTTACAGAATAAAAAGAATTATTCGTTTATTTTTTGCTGCAATTCCAAAACCCGGTTTTATATTATAAAACAAAAACCTCCTTGTATATACATATTATCCAAGCGTTAACTCTGGCTTTTTCTTATTTTGGAAGCGCTGCCAATTATGGCGTTTTAAATAACAAGGAGGGATAAGGTATGGAAGCAGGAATAGAAACAAAGCAAGAAAAGCCATTAAATATTGGCCGGAAATTTCGCTGGACCGTCGTCATCTGGTTATTGATCGGAGGAATAATAAACTACCTAGATCGGGCTAACCTCTCCATTGCAGCTCCCGAAATGATGAAAGAACTCGGACTAAGCGTAACCGAAATCGGGTTATTGGGAACCTTTTTTTCTTGGAGTTATGCATTAATGCAGCTTCCTTCCGGCTGGCTGATCGATCGGTTCGGTACCAAAAAGGTGTATACAATTGCGCTTATTTGGTGGAGTGGTGCGACCATTTTAACGGGAGCTGTTCATAAAATGAGTTCATTTATTGCTGCACGGATTTTACTTGGAGTAGGTGAAGCACCTTGTTTTCCGACGATGGCTAAGATCACATCGTATTGGTTCCCTAAAAAGGAACGAGGCTTGGCAACTGGAATTTGGGATTCTTCGTCCAAATGGGGCCCAGCCATTGCACCGCCACTGCTCGTTTTCATTATGGTGACTTTTGGGTGGAGAGCATTGTTTTATATAACTGGTGTGATCGGCATTATATTCGCGATCGGTTTTGTGATTTTTTATAAAAATCCTGAAAAAAGTCAAAAACTTTCCAAGGAGGAATTTGAATACATTAAGTCGGAAGGAGGTGGAGTGGAGCAAGGC
>NZ_JBFUIB010000826.1:0-1274 GCF_056402095.1 Peribacillus sp. P4_C12 | reverse complement strand
ATTAATAGAAACCAAAGCTCAACATCCATATTTATTGAAATATATTCAAAAGCCAAGCTTAGACGACGATAAACTGTTATTGCTTTGGGGATTGTTTAACGATTTGGACGTTTTAAGCGAAGAACGGAATCAATACATTATTTCAACTATGCTAGTGCAAATAGCTCTTGATACCCATGAAATAGTGTCAAATTCGGGCGAAGGAATAGAGTTGCCTGAGGAATTGAAAAATCGGCAATTACAAGTACTTGCTGGTGATTATTATAGTGGCTTATACTATCAAGGGCTTGCCGGTGTTGGTAATGTTGAGATGATTCGTATACTATCAAGCGCCATAAAAACAATAAATGATCATAAGATCATTCTTTATCAACAACGGTCCATTAAGGATGTTCCAACGCTTATAACGACAATTAAAGCGATCGAGGCTTCGCTGATTTATAAATTGGCTGATTATTATAATCAGCCTGCCTGGATTGACATTTCAGAAGACCTGCTTCTTTTGAATCGGCTGCATGCTGAGATGAGAAACTATCTTAAGTCAGGCCAATCGGTAGTTTTTGATGTCTTAAGAGACATATCTTTTGATGATTCGAATAGTAATGATGTTCTAACTTCAGAAAAGGAAGCACAGATACGGACTCAATTTGATAAGTGTCTGAGGGATGCCAGGCAATCCGTAAAGCTTTCGATGCAGAAGCTAGTAACTAAGAATGACGATTTACTTCAAAGAGTAAACGTAATCTTGAAACAAACAGAGAGTGAAGCAATTTCTTACGTGAAAGAAGGGTGAGTCATGGAGCAGTCTAAAGAGCAAAAAGTTCATCATGTTTTTGAAAAGATTTACGGTAATTATGACAAGATGAATTCCCTCATCAGCTTTAAGCAGCATCTTAAATGGCGGAAGGCTACAATGGCTATAATGAAAGTCCCAAAAGGCGCCCATGCACTTGATGTATGCTGTGGAACAGCGGACTGGACCATTGCCCTTGCTAATGAAGTAGGACCTGAAGGAAAGGTTGTTGGTCTGGATTTTAGTAAAAATATGCTGAAAATCGGCGAACAAAAGGTGAATGAACTCAAGTTAGATCAAGTTTCTCTTATGCATGGGAATGCAATGGAACTTCCTTTTGAGGATAATAGCTTTGATTATGTCACAATCGGTTTCGGGCTGCGGAATGTTCCTGATTACATGCAAGTGCTCAAAGAGTTAAACCGTGTTGTCAAGCCGGGTGGAATGGTTGTTTGCCTCGATACCTCACAGCCAACAATGC
>NZ_JBFUIB010000825.1:0-1281 GCF_056402095.1 Peribacillus sp. P4_C12 | reverse complement strand
CTGCTGCTTTTACCGTTTCAGCACGGCCTTCAACGACAGGCTCCCCCCAGCCAGAAATGCCTTCATCGGTATCGATTTTTAAAAATAGCCAGCGGGGTGGAACTTTGAATAGAGAAATTTTTGTGATTTTCATTAGGCACCTCGCAATGTTTTTTTGGAAGATGAGAGATCTTCAAATATGAAAACCTCTCTTTCTTTTGTTAAGAACCTTTAATAAAAACCGTTTTTAATGCTGTATAAAATTCTTTCGCCGCTTCACCTTGCTCTCGAGAACCTGTACTTGATGCCTTCATGCCGCCGAATGGTGCTTGCAACTCAACGCCTGCGCTTTCTGCGTTAATGCGGACAAGCCCTACTTCGATTTCATCGATGAATTCTAAAATTGAGCTAATATTTGAAGTAAAGATCGATGCACTCAATCCGTATTTCGTATTATTTGCCATGTCAATTGCTTCGACAAGATCGGTTGCTTTTATAAGTGCAATAACTGGTCCAAAAATTTCTTCCTGTGCAATCACCATATCCGTCGTGACGTCTTCAAAAATCGCTGGAGTAATGAAAAAGCCCCTATCGTAGTCCCCACCAGTTAATATCTCCCCGCCATGTATGAGTTTTGCGCCTTCCTGCTTGCCTTTTTCAATGTATTCTTTCACCGTATTAAACTGGCTTTCGCTTGCACATGGCCCCATCCAAATACCCTCTTGTAGACCATTGCCGACGGTAATTTTTGCAGCTGCGTCTACAAGTTTTTGTTTAAATTCATCATAGACTTTTGATTCAACGACCACACGACTTGAAGCTGTACATTTTTGGCCAGAAGAACGAAATCCACCGCTGATGACTGCTTCGACTGCTTGATCGATGTTCGCATCTTTCGTCACGATAACTGGATTCTTGCCACCCATTTCAAGCTGATATTTAATGCCACGAGCGGAAGCTGACTTCGCTACAACTTGCCCGACACTTTCAGAACCGGTAAATGTGATTGCATTTAACAGCGGATGATCGATGAGTCCTTGGCCGATGATAGATCCTGTACCGGTAATGAAGTTCACAACACCCTCTGGGAAGCCGGCTTTTGTGAAGCATTCCATCACTTTCGCTGCTGTAACAGCTCCCTCCGTAGCAGGTTTCCACACGATTGAATTGCCATATACAAGGGCCGGAGCCATTTTCCATATGGGAATCGCAACTGGGAAGTTCCATGGCGTGATAACGCCGACAACACCAAGTGGTGTACGTTTTGTAAACATAAGGGCATCTTTATCAGATGATGGAATA
>NZ_JBFUIB010000824.1:0-1292 GCF_056402095.1 Peribacillus sp. P4_C12 | reverse complement strand
GACTAATATCAAGTTTCGCAGCCCTTTTTGCTATGGATATCGTTTGATTCATTTGAGAATCATTACTGATGATATCAGAAAAATGATAACGATTTGTTTGTTCATCTATCTGTTTTAGTTTCTCTAACCGAAGAGTCACATAGGACAGATGTTGAGTATCTTTAATAAGGGGCTGTGCTGTAAACTTCTGATTTTTTATTGCAACCTTTTGTTCTAGTCCTTTAATTAATGCAAGAGTATCTAGTCCTGATATTATACTCGATATCGGTTGCCCCGTTGTGGTTTGTTCTATACTGCCAATAGCACGGGATGCTGCGATATTAAGACTTGTAACGTTACCTTCTTTATTAATTGTAAATAGAGGGTCAGGATGCTGATCATATATAAAATAAAGATTTTTCTCTCGTTTTTGTGTTTGGGCTAATAAGAGGGCTTGTTTAATACTATCTGCCACTCTTTGAACTAAACTAATAGAAAACGGATGATAATCCTGTTGATGACTGCTTAAGTTTAAAACACCAAGAAGATGACCATCAGGATGATAAATGGGAGTTGCGGTACAAGTAAGGAAATGGTTATCCTGATAAAAATGTTGGCTGCCGTGAATAAGTACTGTTTTTTTCTCTACTATAGCTGTACCTATTGCATTTGTCCCTTTTGATTCCTCCAGCCAATTTGCCCCTTTTCTAAGGGCAACATTGTCAGCATGCCGAATAAATGATGGATCTCCGACAGTTTCAATGATGTATCCTTCAGGAGCAGCAAGTAATAGAATAGATTCCATGCCATGAATAGAGCTATACACGTCTTCTAAAATGGGTGAAGAATAATAAAGGAGCTCTGCATATTGATCCTGGAATTCGGCCAGCTCAAATTCACCCAGCATATTTTCCTTGTCCATTATTCTAGGTTGAAGTCCTTTTGAATGGCAACGCTTCCAGGATTCTTGAATGAAAGTAGGAATGGTTTCTTTAGGCGCGCTAATATTGACCGACATAGAATAACTCCTCCCATTTGTAAAATACTCTTTATGTAATTTTGTTGATTCACTATCTTAACTTTGAACACACAGAACAACAAAATTTTTATAGGCTAAAAAGGGTTTGTCCATACAATTTCATTATAGCAGAAAATTCAGAAACTAAACCAACGGATTCTACGTTTCGTTCAATTTTGTTCTAATATGGAACATGTAATTGTTCCATATTAGAACAATAACTATTTTTCTAAAAACTACCCAATCATTTTTTACGGTTTTCATAGGGTTTTTGTTATTGGCATGAGTCTTGCAT
>NZ_JBFUIB010000823.1:0-1293 GCF_056402095.1 Peribacillus sp. P4_C12 | reverse complement strand
CAATAGCCGCATACATAGCAGCTATTGTACCGCCAAGACAAAAACCCATTACAGTTATCTCTGACGCTCCGGAGTGTCGTAATGCGCGCTGGACTCCTTTTTGAATGTAATCGACGATATAATCATCAATCGAGATGTCACCATCTTCATAGCCTGGACTTCCAAAATCAAGCAAATACACTTCAAACCCTTCATTTACAAAAGCTTCTATTAAGCTATTACCTGGAGCTAAATCGAGAATTAACGGGGTATTGATGAGTGAATAAATTAGAAAAACCGGCACGTTATATCTTTTTTTTACCGCCGGATAATACCAAAGTGTAGATTTATTTTTTTTCCACACCGAAATTTTTGGTGTTAATCCCATTTCCGGCATAGGCTGATTGGGAATATCCGAAAAATGTTTCCATTTAGATATCGATTTAGGTTGATTTTTTGGCACCTTCCGTTTAGACATTTCTATTCCTCTGTCCAACAAATTTTAAATCTTGTAATTGGTTTATTAAATCTAAAATCCTTTTTTTATTCTCTTCCTTTTTGTTAGATTCCCCTCTTGAGTTCATTTTTTTACTACCTTCCTTTTTGTTAGATTCCTCTCTTGAGTTCATTTTTTTACTACCTAATGAATAAACGACCCCTAAATCACTCAAAGAAGGTTGACTTCTAAGAAACCCATTTCTTTCTGGAATTACAGTGGAAAGTAGCTCTTCTAATTTGTCAATTTTTTCTTCGAGCTGGAGGACTAATTTCGCAATATTGGCTACATCTTTTTTTGTAGGATAATTCATGATAATGGACCTTCTTTCTGAGGCCTCCTGCATCTTTATTATCTCTGGAACCTGCATTTGTGAACTTCTACTAACTGATTCTATTAACTCCCTATTATTTATTAACTCCTGAATTTTACTATTCAACTGTTGCTCTTTTTGTTTGCCGAACACTTTTAGCTCTTTATATAAATCTGATTTTTTTTCTGTCATATATATCGTTCCTCTCTTCTCCGATTATGCTAATGCTGCTATACCTCCATCAACGATTAAAACATGTCCAACCAAATAATCGGACGCTTTCGAGGCTAAAAAAACGGCGGCTCCTTTTAAATCCTCTTCATTACCATACCGGCCAGCCGGAGTTTGACCTACGATGTCAAAGTTGGATTCTTCAAGGATTTTTTTTGTGATTTTAGTCGGGAAAAAGCCTGGTGCTATCGCATTGACTTGAATCCCGTGTCTAGCAAGTTTAACCCCTAAATCCTTAGTCATTGTTATCACAGCGCCCTTACTTGTGTTATAA
>NZ_JBFUIB010000822.1:0-1294 GCF_056402095.1 Peribacillus sp. P4_C12 | reverse complement strand
GAAATTGGGTTTACTACAGTAGATGTACTTGATTTGCCAGAAACGAATAAATCAAAGTTACGTGCATTAACCACCCTTTATTCTAACTATGTTCAAATTGTTACAACGAAACAAAACAATATTGATTCCTTAGAAGATTTAGTTGGGAAACGCATTAGTATCGGTACGTTAGGAAGTGGTACAAGACTAATTGCAGAACGAATCCTTTTGGAAACTGATTTACCGCTTGATCAATTGAATTTATCCTATCTTTCATTTTCTCAATCTGCAGAAGCATTACGTAATGGTACTATTGATGTGGCTTTCTTCTCTTCAGGTATCCCGAATAATGAAATCGCTTTCATCTCAAAGGAAACGAATCTCTCATTTATACCTATACCGGAAGATATCATTAACCRCCTTCAAAAACAAAATGGTGGTTATACAAAGAATGAAATTTCAAGTGACACATATAAAGGAATGAAAAAGAATATTCAAACGATTTCAATTAAAAATGTCTTATTAACTTACGACGAAATGTCAGATTTGCAGGCGTACAATCTTGTTAAAACATTATATGAACATCTGCCTGAGTTGCAGCATACACATCCGGCTGCATCTGATATTTCAATAAATGAAGCAACTATGCAAATTCCAATTGAGTATCATCAAGGTGCCATAAATTATTTTACCGAACAAGGAATTATTCATTAATAAAGTAAAACGGGGAGGTTCATCAATTGAAAAAAATAATTAGTTTATTCTCAATAATATTATTGGTTATGCTTGCAGGATGTGGTAATCCAACGCCRCAAAAGCCGGGGGAAGCAACACAAACAAGTGCAGGTGAAAAAGGTGAGAAAAAAATTACGATAGCCGGTAATGGCGGGGTTATTGAAAGTGCCATTCGAGATGTGATTGCTCCAAAATTCAAAGAAGAAACTGGCATTACAGTTAACTATATTTCTGGTTTATCAGGTGAAATTTTGTCGAAAGTGGAATTACAAAAAAACTCACCACAAATTGATGTCGCCCTTTTTGTACCAGTTGATGTAATACGAGCTCAAGACAAGGGACTTATTGATTCCGTTGATGAGTCTAATGTTCCAAATATGAAATCTGTAGATTCGCGATTCATTCCAATTGAAAAGGCTGCTGCTCCAGTATTCGGCTTGGTTATTGCACCAGCTTACAATACAGAAACATTTAAAAAGAAAGGGTTAAAATCGATTGAATCTTGGAACGATCTTGTATCTCCAGATTACGAGGGTAAAACGGCATTTTCAGACATTACGAATGATTGGGGCTTTAATAC
>NZ_JBFUIB010000821.1:0-1296 GCF_056402095.1 Peribacillus sp. P4_C12 | reverse complement strand
GAAACAGAAAAACTCATAGAAAACGCCATCCTTCCTGTATATTTCTACAAAAAGAATAGCGTTTTTTTTCGTTATGATGATACAAATTCACCTTAGCTTGATGGCGATGGGGTCCTACCGTAGATATGTCCCCTAACGGCGTTGACGAAATTTTAAATGTAGGCTATTATGTACGTATATTATTGGAATTGGGTAGTAATTGTTTAAATACAAGCTAAGCCTATTCATTAGTGTGCAGAGAAGACTTTAGGTACTTCTATGCATTGTAATGAATGGGCTTTTTTTTGTTATATTGGGATGATAGATAATCCCCCTAAAATGAAATATACAATGAATCCATACTAAAATATCCTTGATTGGAGTGAAATATATGGAAATTAAAAGGCTTCTAAATAACAATGTCGTTATTACGGAAGATAAAAACGGTGAAGAGATAATTGTTATGGGAAAAGGAATAGGCTATCAAAAATCAAAAGGTGATGTGATTGATGAAAGGAAGGTAAACAAAATTTTTCGCATAGCCAATCAAGATATATCTACTAAATTACAAGAACTGCTAAATAACATACCCATTGAGCATATGAAACTCACAGATGAAATTATTGGATATGCCCAAAGCAAATTAGGTAAAAAACTCAATGAAGGTATTTATATTTCATTGAGTGATCACACCCATACTGCAATTCAAAGAATTAGAGAAGGAATTCAGATGAAAAATGCACTTCTTTGGGAGATAAAACGATTTTATAAAGATGAATTTAATATTGGAATGAAAGCACTGGATATTATAGAAAAAGAAACACATATCCGTTTACCTGACGATGAAGCAGGTTTTATTGCTTTTCATATTGTAAATGCTCAGTTGGGTAAAGAACAGCCAATCGTACAAGAGATTACACAGTTGATTCAAGAAGTGCTGACAATTGTTAGAGTTCATTTTGGTATTGAGATTATGGAAGAATCGGTTTCCTCTTATCGTTTTATTAGCCATTTAAAGTTTTTCGCTTCCCGGCTAATTACGGATAGCACATACAGTGATGGATCTGATGAAGAGTTACTTGAGATTATTAAAAACAAGTACGTGAAAGATTTTGAATGTGTTTCGAAGATTCAACTATTTATCCATAAGAAATACGGATACGATTTAACCTCAAATGAAATAATTTATCTGACCATTCATGTAGCAAAGGTAGTTCGGGAGTCGAGTAGATAGGTAAAGGAACATTAAAGGTGGTGATGACTGTAAACATGCAATACATAGCTGGATGGTAACATTAAGTTGGCCAAACCTTCACC
>NZ_JBFUIB010000820.1:0-1297 GCF_056402095.1 Peribacillus sp. P4_C12 | reverse complement strand
GGGAATTGAATGGAAAAGGCTTACTTACTCTATCCGAAGGTGCCTATGTAGTGGAATTGGAAGATATGCCGCCTTGTTTGATTACGAAAACGGATGGTGCGACACTTTATGCCACGCGTGATTTAGCTGCAGCCATGTACCGTAAAAAACAGTATAAGGCGAAGAAAACATTTTATGTTGTCGGAAACGAACAATCCCTGCACTTTAAACAACTCTTTAACGTCATCGGAAAAATGGGGTATGAGTGGTCAAATGACTTACAGCACGTAGCATTTGGCATGATGTTAAAAGACGGTAAGAAAATGTCGACACGTAAAGGGAAAGTCGTGCTGCTTGCGGATGTATTGGCAGAGGCGATCGAAACTGCGAAGCGCAATATTGAAGAAAAAAATCAAGCGCTTGAACAGAAAGAACTTGTTGCAAGACAGGTTGGCGTCGGAGCGGTAATCTTTAATGATTTAAAAAATAACCGCATGAATGATATTGATTTTTCATTAGAGCAAATGATGAATTTTGAGGGAGAAACGGGCCCATATGTACAGTACACATTTGCGCGAATTTCCTCATTGCTTGAAAAAGGTGAATTTAAAGAACAGGCCATCCATTTTGACGCTTTAGGAGAATATGCGTGGTCAGTCATCCAGCTACTAGAGCAATACCCGATCATTGTTCAAAAATCATTTGAACAAGCCGAACCATCACAAATCGCGAAATTCAGCTTGCAGTTATCACGCGCATTCAATAAGTATTATGCACATACGAAAATCTTAGTTGAAGATGAATGGAAACAAATGAAGCTCTCATTCGCTTTTTCCGTAGCGATTGTATTAAAGGATGCGCTATGTTTATTAGGTATTTCTGCGCCAAATGAAATGTAAAGTTAAATTAACGAACGCCCAATAGTTGGTTCTGGTGCAAATATGATTTGTTAGAAACATAGAACCTCAATATCCTTTTCATCTATGAATTATGATGCTACTCCAAACAATTTATGGATAAATTCTTTTTGATTTTGGGCAGACTTCACCCCTTGATGAACCTGTTTCTTTTTAATCATAAGCATGGCTTCTATGCCACTCAGTATGTAAGTAGCTGTACGGAATGATTTCAATCCTAACATTGAACGAACTCGCTTCTTTATAAAACGATGATCTTGTTCTACTATATTATTGAGATATTTAACTTGCCTTATTTGTATGCCTTCAGGCATGCGTTTCTYTTCTTTTAACTCTTGAATCGCTACAGGATAGGCTGGATTTTTATCCACTGTTATGACACGAGGTTTACAAACATGAGA
>NZ_JBFUIB010000819.1:0-1301 GCF_056402095.1 Peribacillus sp. P4_C12 | reverse complement strand
ATACAGCTGTTACCTTTCTCATATATCTCTCTATATATTATTCAGTATAAATACATCTTTTCCCTGCATAGGGAGTGTGAAACTTATGTGCCGGTGGAGAGTTTTTCTCTATATAAATAAGACACTAACCATATAGTCAGTGTCCATTTATTAATTCATGCATTTTTCAATCGATTCTTCAAAACCTTTCCACCTGGATTCCGAGGAAGCTCTGAAACAAATTCGATTTCTTTTGGAACTTTATAGCTTGCTAATTGTTTCGAAGTAAATTCTATAATTTCATCCTTTTCGAGAACTATATTCTCTTTGGTTACAATGAAGGCTTTTACCATTTCACCAAAGATTTCATCCGGAATTCCTACTACTGCTACTTCTAAAACTTTCGGATGGGTATATATCACATTTTCCACTTCCACTGAATAGACCTTTTCTCCACCACGGTTAATCATATCTTTTTTACGATCCATAATATAGATAAAACCATCTTCATCTATTTTCGCCAGATCGCCTGAACGCCAGTACCCATCGATAAATGCAGATTGATTAGCCATATCATTTTCCCAATATCCTTCTATGACCATAGGTCCTTTAAAAATGGGAGGATCTTATTTTTACTTTTGGTTTCCTTAGTAAATAATGTAAAAGAACACCTCCTCCCGCATAGAAATCCTTCTGTCCTTTCCAGACAATCAAACTAAGATATCTGTTTGCTTTCCTTTTTCCAGCGGCTATTGATTATATTTAACATTTCAAAGAACGGAGAACTAATATTACGGGGTGGTTCACCCTATTCTATTATTCTCTTCACATATTACAGGTACCTGATCTTTCATTGTTTTTACCGCTTATTTCATTTTAATGAAGCGTCAATTCTCTATTAATAACTAAAATTTCTTTTTATGACTAACCTTAAAGCAGTTTATTATACGATTCCAGTATGACTATACAATCCAATAACGAAGAATACCACTAATGTTTTAATGATAGTTATCCCCAAATATATCTCGGTACGATTGACGGTGTGTTAGTCCTCTAATGACAAGTAAAGTAATAGCCCCACCATTGTGAGGAAGGGAATCCATCCCTCCGGCAGCCATTGAAACTACTAGAAACTAMTCGATGCATTACTTCAAACGGATACTGATCTGTATATTGGATGTACTTATCTGCCATTAACGCATAGAGAAATTTCCATTCCTCCTGATGCAGAACCTGCAGAACCTGTGATTCCAGCAAGGATAGTAGTAGTTACCTAACCATTTATTAGAGGACGTGTGAAAATACTTGAAATACCATCACGA
>NZ_JBFUIB010000818.1:0-1305 GCF_056402095.1 Peribacillus sp. P4_C12 | reverse complement strand
GAATCGTAGTTACGTCCTTTTCTCCATGCTTCGATTGATTCTATAACAAGTTCTATAATTATTTTATAATTTTCATAATAATCTTTTAATATTAAGTCAAAATCTTTGATAAACATGATAAAATGATACGTTTTCGTTTAATCCTCATCACTTGTAATCGGAACTTTATTGTACGGATAATCAGAAAAATTCGAAACGAAGTCAAAACCTATTCCGTCATGGCCTACCCAAAGATAATATCTATCTTTTGATGTCGTTTTTGTATAATCCAAAATAAATCTCGCTAAACCAATGTCACTCGTAAAATCCATTTCTATTGTTTTCTCAGTAGAAAACAAAATACTATCATTGTTAAAAGCGTCCAAATAGGCTTTAGGAAAATAATTGACTAGCTCTTCAATATTATTTATTTCTACTAAATGATGATAATTTCTAGGCGCAACTTTCGATGTTTTTGCTCCTTTCGATATATTAATTTCCTTCGAACCACTAATTCCATGCAAATAAATCGGATACTTATTTAATTTTTTTAAAAATTCTTTTAAGCTTTGGCTATAACTCGTAGTTAAATCCTCTTCAACTGAATCAATAAAAAAATAAAAATTAATCATCCCTCTCTTCCCAGATTTAAAAATATATGAAAAACCGTCTCCAACTAAAAAATCATTTAATGATATTTCCATTACCATACCACCTTATAATTTGCTGATGTGGAGTTAGTATAGTTTCATGGACACATTTTAGTTAAGTCCTTACAAATCACTACTTCACCAGCCGTAAATATTAGAAATTATTAATCTTAAATGTAACAGCTAGTTGAAAGGTAAATTTCTATTATACTCACATTCCATTWGAWGACTGGCGTGCAGTGGGAATTTTTGTCCTGATTTTTACGTTAAACATTCTCTGTTCAGCAACATGAAGAATCTCGTCTAATGAGTTGCCTTCTTCCGGATAGTGGGCGTTACCAATAGCAATCCCAATGCCCAAAGGGATTTTGGCCTTATCAATTTGTTCTAGAATGTCGGATTCCAAATTGTCTATGAAAACTTCTGTATCTTTTTGGGTAAACCCTGAAGCGATAATGATAAATTCATCGCTGCCCCATCGTGCCACAACATCGGAGTTTCTGGTGTGGTCCAATAAAAGCATAGACAGCCCTTTTAACCAATGATCTCCTGTTTCGTGACCTAATCGGTGATTTAAATCTTTAAAGTTAATTACATCGATTATGACCACAGCGAAAGGAGAGTTTGTCTGAACTGATTTTACTTTCTTTTTCTGCATAATCTTTAAGGCGTACCT
>NZ_JBFUIB010000817.1:0-1306 GCF_056402095.1 Peribacillus sp. P4_C12 | reverse complement strand
TTATTATCTAGTTTTGAAGGAACAACGTTCCTTTATTGTTTGGTGGCGATAGCGAAGAGGTCACACCCGTTCCCATTCCGAACACGGCAGTTAAGCTCTTCAGCGCCGATGGTAGTTGGGGGTTTCCCCCTGTGAGAGTAGGACGCCGCCAAGCAGTTATATATGGAGGATTAGCTCAGCTGGGAGAGCATCTGCCTTACAAGCAGAGGGTCGGCGGTTCGATCCCGTCATCCTCCACCATTTTTTACACCTGCCGGTGTAGCTCAACTGGTAGAGCAACTGACTTGTAATCAGTAGGTTGGGGGTTCAAGTCCTCTTGCCGGCACCATTTTCATACAAGCTTAATATAGCATTTATAAATAGTTTCTATGAGCCATTAGCTCAGTTGGTAGAGCATCTGACTTTTAATCAGAGGGTCGAAGGTTCGAATCCTTCATGGCTCACCATTTTATTATGCGGGTGTGGCGGAATTGGCAGACGCACCAGACTTAGGATCTGGCGCCGCAAGGCGTGGGGGTTCAAGTCCCTTCACCCGCATGTTTGCGGAAGTAGTTCAGTGGTAGAATACAACCTTGCCAAGGTTGGGGTCGCGGGTTCGAATCCCGTCTTCCGCTCCACTATTTATTTATGCCGGGGTGGCGGAACTGRCAGACGCACAGGACTTAAAATCCTGCGGTAGGTGACTACCGTACCGGTTCGATTCCGGTCCTCGGCACCATCTTAATATGCGCCCGTAGCTCAATTGGATAGAGCATCTGACTACGAATCAGAAGGTTGTAGGTTCGACTCCCGCCGGGCGCACCATGTTTTTTCGGGAAGTAGCTCAGCTTGGTAGAGCACTTGGTTTGGGACCAAGGGGTCGCAGGTTCGAATCCTGTCTTCCCGACCATTGATTTTTGGGGCCTTAGCTCAGCTGGGAGAGCGCCTGCCTTGCACGCAGGAGGTCAGCGGTTCGATCCCGCTAGGCTCCACCAAAAAAACTTGACAAGCTTAACAAGCTTTGATATGATGTAAAAGTTGATTCTTTAAAGGAATCAGATATTGCTCTTTGAAAACTGAACAAAACAAAGCGCCAACGTTAAATTTTAAGTGAGCACACACTATTAGAAAAGCAAAATGAGCAAGTCAAACATTTCTTCGGAGAGTTTGATCCTGGCTCAGGACGAACGCTGGCGGCGTGCCTAATACATGCAAGTCGAGCGAATCGATGGGAGCTTGCTCCCTGAGATTAGCGGCGGACGGGTGAGTAACACGTGGGCAACCTGCCTATAAGACTGGGATAACTTCGGGAAACCGGAGCTAATAC
>NZ_JBFUIB010000816.1:0-1308 GCF_056402095.1 Peribacillus sp. P4_C12 | reverse complement strand
GTAGTGAAATTTTTGAAATTTCACTACTGAACTTTTCGTAACCGTCCCAAAATATGTAGTCGTGTTTTTACTAGTGAAGTATCCTTTTTTCTTCAGAACCCCTTGTAATTGTTTAACTTCGGTATGCGTCATTCCACTTTTCAACGTACGATCACCTAATGCAGCATTACTAACTAAAGGATTGGATAGCAACAAACCGGTCACAACACATGTAGCTATAATTTTTTTCATATTAAATATTTTCCCCCAGAGAATCACTTTTTTTAATTCTATCACTCATTCACGACACTTTTTTTTACAGTTTCATTACAAAATCATGCATATTTTGAGCTTAAATGACATAAACTATAAAATCTGGTAATATATTAGTAAATTATACTTACTGTCGAGAACGCCATCAGATTTTGAACAAACTATTTGGCTTTTTACCTTCTCTAACAACAATACCAAAATTCTAAAAGCCTCTCGCTGGCCCGTAAATAGCCTTTGCTTCCTTGAGCAAACGTTTCTTTTTACCATATAATTCAAATTAAAATAAACCTTACAAATATGATAATTTTATCTTATACATTTTTAAAGTTAAGATATAAAAAGATACGTTAAGTAATTAATAATGGTAGGACATAAGTAGGGCAGATCCTAAAAAAATTGAAAAAACAATTTGAATTAAGATCAGTTGACAGGGGTGAAATACTTTGCGTTTCAAGTAATTCTTATAAATAGCAAAAACTGGCTCAATTGCGTATACGGCTGAACGACTTTATGTATCTTCTTCAGGTATAAGTCTTGCGATAAGTAGTTTAGAGGAAGAACTGTATGTAAAGATATTTGAACGCACTAGAACTAGATTAGAGTCAACCGAAATCGGAAAAACCTAATCATAAAAGCACAGGAAAATTATAAGGATATATACAAATATCCAATTCATGCCAACTTAAATGATGATGATAGAAAAAATTTTCACACTCAATCATTTGGGAAATTTAGCAAACTTAACATTCTGATTCAATCACAAAATTCTGAAACAAAAAAATATTTTATTTCACAGTGATTTGCAATCGGATTTGAATCGGACTTAACTATCAAATCCGATTGATTTTATCAACGTGAAGATATTATAGTTAAGCCTGAATTAGGTATAGAATCGAAAGTGTCCTATTCGATTAAAAAGCCATTTTTTTCTGTTGCAGTGTTTAGAAAGAACTTCATGTTCAAGCTAATAATTTCAAAGAATAATATAAGACCAAAGATATATAGTTACATAAAAACTTTCAGGAGGTATTATCTAAACAAAAKAAGGGATTTCAC
>NZ_JBFUIB010000815.1:0-1312 GCF_056402095.1 Peribacillus sp. P4_C12 | reverse complement strand
CGCTCCCCATTTATGTAGATGGGTTTATAGTTGGTGCCATAGAAATAGCGAAGGATTATTCGAGTTTGAAGCAGTTATCTGAACGGTTAGCTGACCTGGAAAGCTCGCTCAAGACAATGAAAGGTCCTGAAAAAAAAGCGGAAGTGAATGGTGATTTATATACGTTTAACGATATTTTAACCAGTGATACTGAATTCAGAAACATAATCTCACTAGGGAAAAAGGCTGCCCGTTCCTCTTCCTCTGTATTAGTTTATGGAGAAAGCGGTGTAGGAAAAGAACTTTTTGTTCAAAGTATCCATAAGGATTCTAACCGCCGAAAAGAACCGTTCATCGCACAAAATTGTGCGGCTTTACCAGAAAATTTATTAGAATCTCTATTATTCGGTACCGCTAAAGGCAGTTATACAGGTGCAGTGGATCGCCAGGGTTTATTTGAATTGGCCAATGGTGGCACCTTGTTTTTGGATGAATTACAATCGATGCCGATTGACCTGCAGGCAAAGTTGCTGCGGGTGCTTGAAGACGGGTTTATTAGGAGGATAGGTGCCGCAAAGAATGTCCAGGTGGATGTAAGAATTATGGCAGCGATGAATATAGATCCGAAAAAAGCCGTTACGGAAAACAAGTTACGAGCAGATTTATTTTACCGATTACATGTATTAAGCTATGAGCTGCCTCCGTTGAGAGAGCGCCCTGAAGATATATTACTCCTTACTAATCATTTTATTTTATTCTATAACAAGAAATTAGGACTTTCCATAGAGGGAATTGATGAGAATACAAAAGTTTTCTTACAGAATTATCATTGGCCAGGGAATGTTAGAGAGCTTAAGCATACGATAGAATTCATGATGAATCATACAGAAAAAGATATATTAACACTTGAAGATTTGCCGCAGTTTTTAAAAAAACGTCCCACTTCAAAAGAAAAAATACTTCCACTGCGTCAGGCAATGATGGAAATGGAGACGAAGTTGATCACCGAGGCTCTTCTTCAAACAGGAGGCAATGTCTTTCAGGCCTCGAAACTATTGAAGATTCCACGGCAAACCCTGCAATATAAAATGAAAAAACATACTTGAATGTTTAAAATTCGGATGGACCATGTAATCCGGATTTTTTTATGGGTATATGTAGTTTTTGGTTAATTTTGGCATCCATCTTGCATTAAATACTACTATCAAGACTCAGGAGGTATTACCATGTTATTTGACTTATATAAGCCCGAGCGTAATTGGAAAGATATAGAGCTATGGAAAGATGTAACCGATGAACAATGGAACAACTGGCTGTGGCAGCTTACGAATAC
>NZ_JBFUIB010000814.1:0-1316 GCF_056402095.1 Peribacillus sp. P4_C12 | reverse complement strand
GTAATATATCATTCTATTATTTATCCATACACCGCTACTAGTTAAGCTGCTTTAGTTTTTGTAACTTAGATAAATCTGGACTTTGAAACTATTTAAAAGTCATGACACTAGGTAAAAACGATTATTTTCTGATAATTTACATGAAATTAACATGGAATTAACCTTCTATATAAATAACCAGATTATTATTGGGGAATAATAGGAGGAATGAAATTTTGAGAAAACTATTTTGTAAAAGATTTATTAATTTACTAGTTATTGCACTACTGGTTCTACCCATCTTCTCAAGTCTTGCCATTCGTGCGCATGCAGAAGATACCGTGTCGGTTAAATTACTTTCGGTGAATGATTTACATGGTAAGATTGATGTAACAGCAACAATTAATAATGTAAATTACGGACGTGCTGATTATTTGGCTACTTATTTAAAAGCCCGTAAAGCAACCAATCCAGATAACACGCTAATTATCCATTCTGGAGATATGATTGGTGGCAGTTCTCCGGTTTCAGCTTTACTTCGAGATGAACCTACTGTTGAAATCATGGAAGCAATCGGATTTGATGTAGGAACTGTAGGTAACCACGAATTTGATAAAGGTACACAAGAATTCCTTCGGATGGTAAATGGCGGTGACCATCCGAACGGCACACAAGGATATAACGGGATGGACTTTCCAGTTATTGCTGCAAATGTGGAATACAAAGATAGCGGAAAGCTCATATTAGATCCCTATGCCATTAAAGAAGTAGATGGTGTTAAAATTGGATTTATTGGTGTAGCTACGGTTGAAACGCCTAATATGGTGATGGCCTCAGGTATTCAGGATATTCGTTTCACGGACGAAGCTGCCGCTGTTAATAAATATACGGAGGAGCTAAAAGCACAAGGAATTAAGGCAATTGTCGTTTTAGCTCACGTTCCTGGAAATCAAAGCGGTGAAACGGCCACTGGTCAAATTGCAAGTTTAGCTAAGAACGTAGATGACGAGGTAGATGTCATTATTGCTGCTCATAACCATGTGAAACTCAATGCGATTGTAGACAACAAACTTATTGTCCAAGCTTGGGAATATGGAAAATCCTTTGCGGATATTGATTTGAATATTGATCGTGCTACAGGAGACATTGTTGAAAAACATGCAGAAATCGTTGATGTTATTCAAGAAGGTGCAACTCCTGATCCAGAGGTTAGTGCCATTCTAGCCAAATATAAAGAAATGGCTGGACCAAAATTGAATGAAGTCATGGGTTATGCTGCTACTCCAATGACTGGCGGATACCCTATCAAAGGCATTATTGGTGACAATGCTCTTGGA
>NZ_JBFUIB010000813.1:0-1317 GCF_056402095.1 Peribacillus sp. P4_C12 | reverse complement strand
AAATCATTTTGTAGTCCCCACCACTTGCTCATCATGGTCATGGTGGGCATGGCCATGGTCTGTTTCATGACCGTGATCGTGGTCATGGTGGTCATGCCCATGGTCGTGATCATGATGATGATGGTGATGGTGGGCATGGCCATGTTCCTCCACATGTTTACGATAGTTTTCTAGATCACGGGTACCACTTGATCTTCCTTCGCTAGCTTCGATTACACGTTCTTTCAGTATGGTTTGTAATGTTGTATGATAACCAAAGTATTTCGCCAAAACAAATTCATGCTCTGGATATTGGTCTTGATAGCCTGTTAGCATATTCTCCATTCTCTCCATTAACACACCTGTGAAGAGGAAATATGGAAGCATCACTATTTTTTTGGCACCTAACCGAATACAGCGTTCAATGCCTTCATCAACAAACGGATCCGTAACACCCATGAAGGCATTTTCGACCCACTTCACATTTAATTTTTCCCACAATAATCGTGAAATTTTATAAATATCGCTATTTGCATCAGCGTCACTTCCACCTCGACCTATCAGCAATATTGCTGTCTCCGGATGTTCCAAAGATGTATCGAATCCAACTTCCTCAAGGCGATCTGTCAGAATCGTTAATACTTCATGGTGAACCCCAATCGTTTGTCCATATGTGAATGTAACCGCTGGATACTTATTCCTTCCATCCTCTATTTCAGCTGGAATATGTAATTTTGAATGTCCTGCATGCAACAAAATAATCGGAATGACGATAACTTCAGTGGCCCCTCTTTTTATGCAATTGTCAATGCCTTGGGATATATTTGGCGTGGCAAATTCCAAGAAGCATGTTTCAATTAATAAAGAGTCGTCCATTGTCGGAATCATATTTATAATAAAACGATTAACTTCCTCGTTTCCAGAAGCTAGTCTGCTTCCATGTCCTACGAATAATACTGCTTTCATTTGTTATCCCCCTCTTGATTAGTCTTCACAAGGCGCAGGCTCTATTTTTATTTTGGGAGCTATGTCTTGATATAAATAGCCCTGTATCTTTTTCGCCCGTTTGAAATATTTAAATAGTCGTTCATTAGGATGAGCATTTTGTTTATATTCGTTGACAATGTTTGTAATTAATTCAACTAGTTGATCCGGTTCAATTCCTTCTGCAACTGGTTGACCAGGATGAGCCGTTCTGCCAACAGGTTTAGCTCCAAGGAATAAATCAAATTTCCCTTTTCGGAAAACGATCCCGATATCATCCATCACTGCACTATAACAAGCCATTCCACACCCATTAAAACCAATGTTCAGTTCCTTAGGCATATCAATCCCACC
>NZ_JBFUIB010000812.1:0-1317 GCF_056402095.1 Peribacillus sp. P4_C12 | reverse complement strand
TTGTAGGGTACTATTTAATTGATAACCAACGGAAAAGTCTAGCTATTAGTGCAAGTGCAGCTTTAATGATTATTACAATGCTGTATCCTTTTCTTAATATTATATCGCTTTTTCTATTGTTACGACTTTTCCATGGCGCAGCGTGGGGGGTATCAACCACAGCCAATAGTACAATAGTAGTCGATTTAATTCCTAAGACACGGTTAGGAGAAGGAATGGGGTATTTCTCTATTTCAACAACGGTCGGGGCTATCATTGCACCGAGTATAGGTATCCTTATCTATGACTCTTTTTCCTTCGATATTTTAATTTGGTCATCAGTAGTTCTCTGCCTATTGGCAGTAATTGCGCTTCAATTTGTATATTCACCTACTACTGTAAAGCGTGAGAAGCAACCATTTCGATTTTTGGATATGATTTTTGAAAAAGACGTATGGTTCCCAGCGTTACTGACGGTTATTACAACACTTGGTTTTGGAGCGATTATTACATTTTTAGTTCTTTTTGGGAAACAAAAGGGATTAGATCATATTTTTCTATTCTTCCTTATCAATGCAACAGTAGCAACTTTACTACGTCCGTTTACCGGAAAATGGTATGACAAAAAAGGACCTTGGTCTATCATCATTATATCAGCTGTGTTAGGATTTTTGTCACTTGTTATGCTGTCTTATGCGACAAATGATCTTCATCTTATTATTGCTGCGATTTTATTTGGGGCGGGTTATGGAACTGTTATGCCATGTTTACAAACATGGACGGTTCAAAAGGTAAGTGAAGAAAAAAGTGGCGCAGCCAACGCAACCTTTTTTTCCAGTTTTGACGTTGGTGTTGGAGTTAGCGCCTTTGTATTAGGTATTTTAGCTGAATGGATTAGTTTAGAGATGATCTTCCGGGTTGTTAGTCTAAGTTTTATTGTTGTTGCTGTTTTAGTCTATAAGGATTTTTTAAATGGTAAGAAAAGGTATAAAAATATATAAATCGATCTAAAACAATCCACCTCTATTAACATAGAGGTGGATTGTTTTGCATAAAAAGTCGATTATAAACTACATAGGTGACAAGAAACATATATATGAATATTTATAAAAATGATGTAGACTTTCTTACTATAAGTTCAATAGGAAGGTTAATACTTACTGGATCAGACGTTCCATGTTCAATTATATTTAAAATAGTTTGAGCTGAAAGGACTCCTTTATTAAATACATTCTGGCTAATTGTCGTCAAACTGGGTATTGAATAACGACTAATTACTAGATCATCAAATCCAACGATAGAATAATCTTTTGGAACCTTCTTTCCATGTTCTAGTAG
>NZ_JBFUIB010000811.1:0-1317 GCF_056402095.1 Peribacillus sp. P4_C12 | reverse complement strand
CCCTATGAAGATACGCCCTATAATTAATAATGCTGCTCCTTGAGTCAAAACAATAAACAAGGAACCGATAATGCTTAAAATTAACCCAGAATACGTAATTTTTTTACGTCCAATCTTATCTGCAAGGCCACCAGCTGCAACGATAAACATACCTGAGAACAAGGCAGATAAACTAATTGCTATGTTTAATGTGCCAAGTGAAATGCCTAAGTCTTTCTGAACGGCCGGAACAACATTGACCATAGACTGGGCAAAGAGCCAAAATGTGATGACCCCAAATACAATTCCTGTAATCATTTTATTTGTGCCTTTATAACTTGTTGTTTCCATAATTACACCTCCATTATTAGTGTGTTTGTCAAGGACGATTGCATGGCCTTTCCACCCAATAAATAGAAAAGACCCTACACACTCAGTTAGTTTTCATAGAACTTTTTACACTACCATTTTTATCCGACTAAAAACGACGCAGTAATTGATTATTTATATGTTCCTGTTTAAATATTTGCAGATTAATACTAAAATATTCTGCAAAGGATCATTCATCCATAACTATGCTAAAGTGAAAATTCCCTTTATTCGCAAATTCACTTGCTTTTATTATTGAATAATAAACAAAAAAGAAGACACCTTCTTACTTTAAGAAGTGCGCCCTTTAATGGATTAACTAAAATATAGCCTCAGTTGTTGGTTTGGAAAAAAGGTTGATTAAAAAGATGTTTCAAACACTGATTTTAATAGAAATAAAAAGAAATAAGCCTAACCAAGCACATACGAAACCAGCAATGATATTACCGAACAATACCAAATGGAGTATCGCGTCCGAATCATACCTGCTAACCAGCCAATAATTAATGACCATAAAAATGACATTTTTCTTCCTCCTGAATTTCCTTTTTAAAGAAATCGATCCGTGATGTCCTTTATCCTTTGAACCTTCGGCTAAATAAGTTTTGAAATCACTCCAATGCAATAAATGGTACACGGAATTTACTTTTAAAAGCATAATCGTATAAGCTTTCAAGCATTTTTTAATTATCCTTTTTGAGTCACTCCCTTTTTTGACGTCACTTTCTATTCGGTGATGCCGGTGTTCACAATACGAACCTTCATATAAAATTCAACAGGAACGGTTGGGTAGCGGTCTTTCCATGCTTCTTTATCAAAGTTCCGAAAATGGCTCCGGACTTTTTCGCCGATTCCGAGCGGATCAATCTTTAGCTCCTGAAATTTTCTCATCATCTTTTCCGCTCTTTTCGTGGTTTCTTTGCTCCATTCCTGCTCCACTTCTTTCATGGTGTTCCCTTTCATCAACAC
>NZ_JBFUIB010000810.1:0-1320 GCF_056402095.1 Peribacillus sp. P4_C12 | reverse complement strand
GCTGAATAGCATCGGATTCATCTGCTTTACGACATTGGTAGGCTGCAGGCGGAGCATCTAAAGCGGCTTTTAACGGGAGAGTCTGTACACCGGCAAGGATTTGATCCTCCTTTTCCCAGTTTTCACTGTTTCTACGTTCATTCTTGTTATATTTAACAAGGAAGAAGCAATCGCTTCCTAAAAAGTACTTATCTATACTTCCTTCATATAAAAAGCCTTGAACTAGTAATTCTTGAACGTTCTCCTTTCGTGTCTTAAAAATGATTTTCTCTGCTGATATGTTCTCAGCCACCTTCAAAGATTCTTCTACGCAATCTTGAAAGTGACCGAGATAATCGTCCACCCGGACCCGCTTATTAAACCGGTCGATTGTAATATGTAATGTGCAACGCGGTTTTTGAATTCTTTTTTCAATAATTCCTGTCTCCATCTAACTTGCTCCTTTCCTATCAATCTAATTATTGTAACAAAAGGCCTGACCCTATGAGAATCAGACCCGAGAGAAACTTATTATTGCTCTTCCACTCCACACCATTCGATTATAGTTAAAGCGATGATTTTTGCAACGTCCATCATTTTATCCACTTCTATATATTCATTAGAATCATGGGCCAACTTCGTTTCCCCCGGACCGAAGACAACTACAGGAGTCGATCCCACTGATGAAAGATACCCTCCATCCGTCGCCCAGGGGGAGGCTTCAACAAGCGGCTGTTCACCCATCACTTTTTCATAGTATGCACCTAGTGTTTTCATCAATGGATGCTCAAGTTCGAGACTGCCAGGCAACCATCTAGCCCCAAACCATTCTAATTCAATGGGCTTCTCTTTGAACCATGMATCAGTCTCGTTTAAAGCCTCAATACACTGCATCAGCGAGCGTTGTGCCGCTTCCATTGTTTCCGTGGGGGCAATCCCAAACCGGCCTTCTAGTACGGCTGTATCCGGCACAGAAGAAGGCCAATTCCCACTTTGAATACTCCCAATATTAATCGGAATTGGAATTTTTACATTTTTATAGAGAGAATGACGAAGTGACTCGTTTCGTTCTTGTTCAAGCTTCTTAATTTCTAGCATTATACTAATTGCTTTATCTATTGCACTTACCCCTTCATATCTTGTACCTCCATGTGCCGACTTACCTTTGACTATAAGCCGAAACCACATCGATCCTTGTTGAAGTGGAAATAGTTTCATATTAGTTGGCTCAGGAATGATTGCCCCATCAGCCCGGTATCCTCGCAAGACTGCCGCAAGTGTACCTGCACCTCCGCTTTCTTCTTCAATCACACTTTGGAAAATAACATCCCCTTTCAATTG
>NZ_JBFUIB010000809.1:0-1321 GCF_056402095.1 Peribacillus sp. P4_C12 | reverse complement strand
ACGTTTAAGAATCCAATAAGAGTATGTTGTATATCGAAAACATTTTCTAATAGTTGGATCACCTCATTCTTTTTTAACGGATTCAATTTTATTTCCAAAATACCTACTTGAAAAGGAGGTTCTAATTTCATTCCAATCAAGTTGAGTCGCTGATCTATTGAATTTTGATTAATCGTTTCCTTAAGTAAGTCTTCAAAAACGAGTTCCTTCAAATGCTGTTTCCACTCGAGTTGTTCTGCCATAAATGATTGATTAAGCATCATTTCTGTAATCATTTTCACTAATTCTCCAAACTCCTTGAGTTCTGCGGGGTCTCCTGTGATCCCTATAACACCAATAATTACTTTCTGGAACTCTATGGGTAAATTAATACCAGGAAGTACGCCCAGCCAATGATGGCGATCCTGTTCATGAATAATTAAAGGTTTACCGGTTTTAAGTACCTCTATTGCTCCAAAATGCGCTTGGTTAATACGATCAGGATTCCCTGAAGCTATAATGGTTCCTTTCTCATCCATAATATTGATATTTCGATTGAGTCTGATAGTAGTTTGTTTAACAATTTCCCTTGCGATTACTTGAGTTAGCATATAAATCATCCTTAAATAGTTTTTTAGGTAGTTTTACTGCTGAGATAGAGTAAGTGTAGCTATTTTTATTAACTAACCTTTTAATTTTTATATAAGTGTTTTAAGGTAATACTCGAACCCACTCTAATACTAGTAGTTTATTAAATTTAGATATTAATGAAAAAAGCAAACATAGGATAATTATTTCTATGTAGTATAGCCAAAAAAACTAAATATGTCATACTAATTTTTTGTATAGCTTGAACGATGATTAAAATATTTCTGAAGATTATAATAAAACTACTATTAAATTTATTCGTAGGGGGCCTGACCATGAAAATTGTTATTGCACCAGATTCCTTTAAAGGAAGCTTGACAGCACTAGAGGCTTCGCAAGCAATAGACCGGGGAGTCAAAAAGGTATTGCCAGCTGCAGAGACAGTACTAGTTCCCGTAGCGGATGGCGGCGAGGGTACAATGGATAGTCTTGTTGCTGCAACGAATGGTCGGAAAGTCGATGTTACAGTAAAAGGACCATTACTTGATAGCGTGCAGGCTGCATATGGAATCTTGGGAGATCAGGAAACATGTGTGATTGAAATGGCAAGTGCATCAGGTTTATGTCTAGTTGAGTCAGATAAACTGAACCCATTGATAGCCACTACATATGGAACTGGCGAGCTCATTCAAAAAGCATTGAATGATGGATGTCGAAAATTTATTTTAGGAATTGGTGGAAGCGCTACCAATGA
>NZ_JBFUIB010000808.1:0-1330 GCF_056402095.1 Peribacillus sp. P4_C12 | reverse complement strand
GCTTTTTACTTAATTCTTACCATTCCTTTAAGTCTTGGCGTTGGTTATTTAGAAAAACGTCTGGCTAAGAGTAATTGAGGGAGGTATAAGACATGGATTTTGCAGGTGCCTATACACCAGATAATATCAAATTTTTATTAGAAGGTTTTTGGGTAACAATACAGGTGGCCTTTGTATCTATTATTTTGAGTTTCATTATTGGTGGGCTTGTGGGAATAATTCGGTATGCAAAAGTGCCAGTGTTATCACAAATATTGGCAATGATTGTGGAAACAGTACGTAATTTACCACTGCTATTAATTATATTTTTTACGTATTTTGCTTTACCAGAGGTACGAATAAAATTAGAAATCATTCCGGCTGCTATCGTTGCCTTGACAATTTTTGAGTCAGCCATGCTTTCTGAGGTAATTCGAAGTGGATTAAAATCCGTTGATAAAGGCCAAATGGAGGCTGCGCGTTCATCAGGTTTGAGCTATGTACAGGCATTGATACATATCATCCTCCCTCAGGCTTTGCGCCGCATGGTACCTCCTATTGTCAGTCAATTTATATCTTTATTAAAGGATACCTCTTTAGCGGTTGTTATATCATTACCGGAGCTAACTCATCATGGCCAAATTATTTATGGGCAAAGTCAAAAATTTTTGATACCAATTTTAATTCTCGTTGCTCTCATGTATTTCGTCGTTAATTATAGTTTGTCTATAGTAGCACAGAGACTTGAATTGAAACGAACTTAAAAAATCCGACTCATTTATTTGAGTCGGATTTTTTAACATTCATGTTTTATTTGGAGGATTCATTCCACTCAATTGRCATTGTATCAAAAAGTAGTTTGTAATGAATTACTCAATAAATGAATCTTTTACTGACATAAACCGTATATATAAGTAAAAAAGAAAGTAGGTGGAATAATTGTCTGAAATTAAACAAAGTAATAGTAAAGCAATTGTATCATTAATTATGGGGATTTTATCTCTTCTTATTCCATTCATCGGAATTATATTAGGTATTCTAGGTTTGATTTTTGCTTCAAAGAGTAAAAAAGAAATGGCCCAATCGGGGGAATCTGGAAAGGGTTTGGTGACTGCTGGTAAAATATGTAGTATTATCGGAATAATCCTAAATGTGATTATGATTCTTATTTTTCTTGTGTTATTTTTTTTCACAGTAAATACGGACAGTATGGTTTATTAAATTTCAAATGTAAATTTGACAAAGAAAAATAAGTTGAAATTATTTTAAATGGAATTTTGTGCTATAATTAACATAAAAACCTAAAGATTCATAGGAGGGATGATATTTTTGACCGTTCAAATCTATGAGT
>NZ_JBFUIB010000807.1:0-1331 GCF_056402095.1 Peribacillus sp. P4_C12 | reverse complement strand
GAACACATAATGGTTTTGTTTCATTAATTAGTGCTCACACCGGGATTGGAAGTACAGGTCTAGTTAAGCTTGCATCCGAACATTTGAAAAATAAATATTTGCCTGAAATGGCAGCTGGTAACAAAATTGCCGCCTTTGCTCTATCTGAACCCGGAGCAGGATCGGATGCAACAAATTTGACAACAAGCGCAGTGAAAAAGGGAGATTATTGGGTTATGAACGGAACGAAGCATTTCATCACTAATGGGCCGATTGCTGATGTCTATACGGTATTTGCCTTAACCGATAAAGAAAAGGGTGCAAAAGGCGGAATTACTGCATTTTTAATAGAAAGAGATTTTCCTGGCTTAACTGTCGGTAAAAAGGACAAGAAAATGGGATTAAGAGGATCGTATACATCCCAAGTTATTTTCGAAGATTGTATCATTCCTGAAGAAAACGTAATTGGTGAAGTTGGAATGGGGTATATGTCAGCACTTAAAATCTTAGGTGAAGGGCGTGTCGGTCTGGCAGCAAGAGCGGTTGGATCATGCGGTAAATTAATTGAATTATCTGCTAAATATGCGAAAGAGCGTATTCAATTCGGCAAACCAATTGCAGACAACCAGGCAATTCAATGGATGCTTGCAGACATGGCAACGGAAACAGAAGCGGCAAGAGCACTAACGATGATGGCGGCGCAAAAGATTGATGAAGGGAAAAAGGTGATTAAGGAAGCATCAATGGCAAAACTATTTGCTTCTGACGTTTTTAATCGAGTAGCGGATAAGGCTGTTCAAATTCACGGGGGTATGGGGTATATGGCGGAATATCCAGTTGAGCGTTTTTATCGGGATGCCCGCATTACGAAGATTTATGAAGGAACAAATGAAATTCAACGTTTAATTATTGCTAGGAATATATTGGAAGTTTGCTAAGCGTCTTCTTTCTCTGAAACCAGGGACTTAAGCATTAAAGAGTAAGGAGTTCTGCTAAAACGGTAAAAGTATTTTACTGAAGCCAGTGAGAAATACGGAAGATGCGTAGTGGCAGATAAACCTGTACATATGCACATTAAAAATTTCAAGGGGGAGAACGAAATGGGAGAAGATATTGTAATCGTGAGTGCTGTCCGAACACCAATTGGACGATACGGAGGTGCGTTTAAAGAAATTAGTTCGGGTCATTTGGCGAGTATTGCCATCAAAGAAGCGATCAAACGGGCAAATATAGAGRCTGAACAGGTCGATGAAGTTATCTTGGGAGAGGTTAGACAAACGACTGAATCGTCCAATGTCGCGAGAGTGGCAGCACTTCGTTCAGGAATCCCTGATTCTGCACCCGCTTTTACA
>NZ_JBFUIB010000806.1:0-1332 GCF_056402095.1 Peribacillus sp. P4_C12 | reverse complement strand
GTGTGAGAGGTCGGAGGCTAGGCGCCTCCTCCTACTCGATTTTATGCAACTATCAGGGCAGATTAGTTAAAGAACCCCCATAATATTCCTTAGTTTGATAAACTGAGAATGTACGTTTTATTAAGGAACCTTAGTATTAAAATTTTTAGGGGGCAAACAAATGAAAGAAACAGAGTATCTGCAAGTATGGAACTTGGATAAATTGTTTCCAGATGGGAGCCAATCATCTCAATTTCGTGAACATTTAAACAATTGGAAATCAAAGTTTCTAAATTTGAAGAAAAATTGAAATTTTTTCATACTCCAAAAGAATTAAATGAATCATTAAAAGTTGTAGATATTATTGAATACATAATAGACATTCGAATGAACCTATCACAAGCCAATTCTTTTATAACCTGTCTTCTTGCACAAAACCCAAAGGATCAAAATGCTACAACACTACGAGGAAAAACATCTTCTATAAATGCTCGTTTTGAGTCTGCTTTTAAAAAAGTACAAAAAGTACTTGTAAACACAAATCAACATTTGTGGGAAGGTATACTAGATACTGAGGTTTTAAATAACTATAAGTTCATACTTAATGAATGGCGTAAAAAAGCCGAGATGCATCTTTCAGATGAAGTAGAAAGTTTAGTTTCAGATCTGATGGTAGATGGTTATCATGCTTGGGGGCAGTTTTATAATTCACTTGTTAATAGTATTAGAGTTAATGTTCAAATCGACGGAGAAAAAAGTGAATTATCTGTTGGTCAAGCGATAAATTTACGTTCACACCCTGATGAAGAGGTTCGCAAAGAATCTCATAGGGCTTTGGAAGATAAATGGAACGAGCAAGAAGAACTATTTGCCAAAATACTGAATCATATCGCAGGTTTCCGATTACAAGTGTACAAAAAACGAGGATTAGAAAATATACTAAAAGTTCCTTTGATTGAAAATCGCATCAAAGAGGAAACACTGAATGCAATGTGGAAAGCCGTAAGTAAATACAAAAAACCTTTTACAAATTACCTAAATCAAAAAGCAAAAATGAATGGCGATGAAAAAATGCATTCGTATAACTTTTGGGCTCCTGTTACAAAAGGTAATCAAAAGATAAAATATGAAGATGCTGTCGATTTTATTTTGGAGCATTTTAGTCAATTTGGAACGGAATTAGAAAGTTTTTCTCGGCAGGCATTTGATAAAGGTTGGATAGAGGCTGAAGATCGTCCAAATAAATCAACTGTTGCGTTTTGTGCGGGGTTCCCACTTTCAGGAGAATCAAGAGTTTTTATGACATATGGTGGTAGAATTACCAATGTTTTAACCTTGGCACATGAATTAGGT
>NZ_JBFUIB010000805.1:0-1334 GCF_056402095.1 Peribacillus sp. P4_C12 | reverse complement strand
GGCTATCTTTTTTGAAACAAGTATTTTCTCAGCCGTTACCCTTTTGATGAGTAAATATGATACCGTGACAATTGCTTCGCACCAGATTGCAATGAATTTTGCATCATTGCTTTATATGATGCCGCTAAGTATATCAATGGCATTGACAATTGTAATTGGATTTGAAATTGGGGCAGCTCGATACAAAGATGCCAAAGAATACAGCTGGATTGGGATTTCCATGGCATTAACGATGTCGCTTGTTTTGTCGGCCATTCTATTTCTTTTCCGTGAACCCGTCGCGTCGGCTTACACAAAAGACTATAATGTAATGATGCTGACATCACATTTTTTAATATATGCAATCTTCTTTCAGATTTCTGATGCACTCCAGGCACCAATACAAGGAATACTACGAGGATATAAAGATGTAAATGTTACCTTTGCTATGTCTCTAGTATCCTATTGGATTCTAGGGCTACCCATCGGTTTTATATTTGCAAAATATACAGATATGGGAGCCTTCGGATATTGGATTGGCTTAATTTCTGGTTTGGCTCTTGGAGCTATAGGTTTGGCAGCACGTTTAAGGTATATACAGCAAGTAAAATATAAAAAAATGGTTTAAAAAAAGGTGAGGCCGAATTAACGGACTCACCTTTTTCCATTTTAATAACCAAATTAAACAAACTAAGCTTTGTGAATTTTCCCCAAAACATCTTTTCCACCTGTGACCGGAATGATGCTTCCGGTAATAAAATCGGATTGTTCATCACATAAGAACGTGATGACTCGAGCTAAATCTTCTCCCGTCCCCGGTCTGCCAATTGGAACAGTTACATCCTTTTGTCCTTTAGCAACTATTATCTCTTCTTCCTTCCATTCACCAATAATATCGCCGGGACAGACCATATTCACGGTGATTCCATTTGTTGCTTCTTCAACCGCTAAAGTTCTAGTTAAGGAAGTCAATCCGCTTTTGGCTGCGGCAAAAGCGGAACGATAAATCCAACCTGGTGCCGTCTCACAGCGGTCAAACCCTAAAGTAATGATCCTACCCCAACTTCTTCTGCGCATATGAGGAATAATTTCCTTAGCAAAATAGAAAAAACCATTTAAATTACYGTTCATAATGTAATTCCACTCATCACTGCTATATTCGGTCATAGGCCTACGTTCATGCATATATGGCCCAGCATTATGAATGAACATGTCAACATGTCCAAAGGCTTCTATGACCAATTCTGTTACCTGTTTGCAATCTTTCTCACTTGAAGCATCACCTTCAAGAGCGAGTGCCTTAATATGGTACCTTTCCATTAAGGCACTCGCTCTTGAAGGTGATGCTTCAAGTG
>NZ_JBFUIB010000804.1:0-1339 GCF_056402095.1 Peribacillus sp. P4_C12 | reverse complement strand
GCATAATAATCAGTATTTTTGACCATAACAAATCATTTGTTCCACTAATAAAACTTCCTAACATCTCCATTAAAAACAAACCACCTCTAATTATTAACTTATATATGATAGCAATTGACAACCATTGTTTATTTCCCATTCTCTCGGTAAGATAAACGATAGAAGTCCATAGTAAAAAAAGGAGATTCAAGAATGAATCCCCAATACAATAATCTATTATATACTACCATTCAATTTATTTCATTCATGAATTTGAGGAATGAATTGGGAAACTCCCATCGAGAATAAGAATGATATAATATTCTGTATCATTTCCATATAAAAATAATTGTTCTCCCACGCTTTGTGATACTTTCAATTGAACCCTTCTAAGATCAAAATTGTAAAGAGTTCCATGAATAAAAGCTAAATATATATTTATTAAAATGGACGCATATAAAAAAACACCCTAGATCTAAAGATTCAGGGTGTTTTTCTGGTTAATTCACTTTTTCAAGAAGTATGTTTCTTCTCTTCACTTCCTGAAAATCGCGGAAAACCAATCAAAATGGCTATGACTCCACAAATCCCAATTAATACCGGGTAAAAAGAATAGGGTAAAATACTTACAGGTGAAATTTGTGCTACCCCCGCCGCAACAAGCAGTTGTGCCCCGTATGGAATTAACCCTTGAATACAACAAGCAAAAACGTCAAGCAAACTCGCTGATTTACGAGGATCGATGCCATACTTTTCCGCAATATTTTTGGCTAGCGGACCTGCAATGATAATAGAAATCGTGTTATTTGCCGTAGATAGATTTGTCAAACCGACCAAACCGGCAATGCTGAATTCAGCACCTTTTCTTGATTTGCTATTACGGGTCACGACGTGGAGAAGATAATCGATGCCGCCGTTATGTTTGATGACTGACACCATACCAGCAATTAAAATGGCAAGAAAAGAGATCTCATACATTCCCGCCATTCCATCTCCCATTTTTTGAATGACGCCCATCAGTTGATAACTACCATCCGCTAACCCGATAATTCCGGCAAACACAATACCGATGGAGAGGACAAGGAACACATTGACTCCAGCTAATGCAGTGATCAAAACGCAAAGATAAGGTAGAATCTTCACCCAATTATAGGAATGTTGAGAGATAGCTGCTTGTTCACCCATTGTTAAAAAGCCAAGGATGACACATGTAATGATGGCTGCAGGTAAAACAATGAAAAAATTCACTTTAAACTTATCCTTCATTTTCGTTCCCTGCGTTCGAACAGCTGCGATTGTCGTATCTGAAATGAAAGATAGGTTGTCACCAAACATCGCACCACCGATAACGGCGGCCATT
>NZ_JBFUIB010000803.1:0-1341 GCF_056402095.1 Peribacillus sp. P4_C12 | reverse complement strand
ATATCAACCCCTAACTCAAGAGCATTCGTAGAGATCACACCATAAATTGAACCATCCCGCAGCCCCTTTTCAATTTCTCTACGCTGTGTTGGCAAATAACCTCCGCGATAACCTCGGATCGATTTTGGGCCCAACTGTTTGGACACTAGTTCCTGTAAATAGGTAAGTAAAATCTCCACACGGACCCTGCTTCGAGCGAAAACAATTGTTTGAATCTTATTTTTCAAAAACTCATTTGCGAGTTTCCTGACTTCCAACACCGCACTTCTTCGAATATTAAGCGGTTTATTAATTACTGGCGGATTATAAAACACAAAATGTTTTTTTCCGCTCGGTGCTCCATTGTTATTGACAAGAACCATCTCTTTTTCCGTAAGTTCCTCAGCCAACTCTTTTGGATTATTGATTGTCGCAGATGTACAGATGAATACAGGATCACTTCCATAAAACTGGCAGATTCGTTTTAGTCTTCTAATGACGTTTGCCGTATGACTTCCAAAAACGCCTCGGTATATATGAAGTTCATCGATGATCACATACCTTAAATTCTCAAATAAAGAAACCCATTTCGTGTGATGCGGCAGGATTCCCGAATGGAGCATATCAGGGTTGGTAATCACAATATGCCCTGCCTGACGTATTTTTTGCCTTATATTGGATGGTGTGTCTCCATCGTACGTATAACTATTTATATCAGCTTCCATCTCATTAATCATTTCGTTCAATTCACTTTTTTGATCATAACTCAATGCTTTTGTCGGAAAAATATAAAGTGCTCTTGTTTTTTCATCTTCAAGTACTTTTTGAAGAACTGGCAAATTATAGCATAACGTTTTACCAGAAGCTGTCGGTGTGACAGCCACAAGGCTTTTACCACTCACAGCAGTCTCAAAAGCAGTCGCCTGATGGGTATACAACCCATTTATCCCTCGTTTATTAAGAGCCTGCTTGATTTTATCATCTATTTGATCTGGGAAAGAGACGATTTTTGCCTCTTTCTCGTCAATAACTTGCCAGTGAACAATATTATCTTTAAATTCCTCATTTGTTTTTAAACCAGTGATAACTTCTTGTAAATTTTTTCGCAGTTTCATATAACCCACCTCATACTCCTATTCTACCGAATGAACGTTCTGTACAAAAGGGAAACTATTTCCTTTTACAAAAAAAAAAAGCAGGAAACGGTAAAGTCCCGTGTTCCTACTTGTTATTTCTTCACTTATTTTCCTTCGACAAAACGTATAATTTCTTCGGCAAGTTTGCCTGGAGCTTCCAACATCCCCATATGCCCGCTTCCTTTGAGGATAACTTCTTTAATATGATCCCCTTTTACAGTAAAGG
>NZ_JBFUIB010000802.1:0-1343 GCF_056402095.1 Peribacillus sp. P4_C12 | reverse complement strand
GCATAGAGGAGCAAAAAGAAGCGGGGGGGAAAAGTGTGAAGGGAAAGGTTTTTGTAATAGGTCTAGGCCTAATTGGTGGATCTTTGGCAATGGCTGTACGCCATGCACATCCTGAAGTTGTGATTGTTGGAATTGATCTAAGCGAAAAGAATATTCAACTATCAAGGCTGCTGGGAATCATTGATGATTCAGTATCTTCTCTTGAAGCGGGAGCGTGTGACGCTGACTTAATTCTGCTGGCAGTTCCCGTAAATGAAACCGTCCAGATTTTAGCGAAATTAGCTGATTTGGATTTGAAAAGAGATGTCCTCATTTCTGATGCGGGAAGTACAAAGGATAAAGTCGTAAAAGCGGCAAGACCATTGATAGATAAAGGTGTGGCCTTCATCGGTGGTCACCCTATGGCTGGGTCTCATAAAAGCGGTGCAGGGGCTGCCAAACTACATTTATTTGAGAATGCGTTTTATTTACTTACTCCAGATGAAACTGTAGAAGAAGGTAAAATAGAGCAGTTAAAAGAATGGTTAATTGGCACAAGAGCGAACTTTTTGGTAGTAACACCTAGTACCCACGATAGACTGACAGGAGTAATCAGCCATTTTCCACATATCGTCGCTTCCGGGTTGGTTAAACAGGCAGAGACATATAGTAAGGAAAATGAGCTGATCTCTAGACTTGCAGCTGGGGGATTCCGAGACATTACGAGAATTGCCTCAAGCAGTCCGGAAATGTGGCGTGACATTTTGTTACATAATCGTGATGTGTTACTGGTATTAATGAATGATTGGCTGAAGGAAATGGAGAATGTCAAAGAGCTTGTAGAAAATGAAGATAGTGAAGAGATTCTGCGTTTCTTTAAGGATGCAAAGACTTTTAGAGATGATTTGCCAACCCATGCGAAAGGCGCAATCCCTGCTTTTTATGATTTATATATCGATGTACCGGATTATGCTGGTGTAATTTCTGAAATTACCGGATATTTAGCTCAAGAAGGAATCAGTTTAACAAACATAAGAATTATTGAAACTAGGGAAGAAATATACGGTGTTCTAGTTATCAGCTTCCAAACGGATGTAGACCGTATTAAAGCATCGGAATGTATTTCAAGACATACAGAATATGAAACAATTCTGGCATAATAAAATAATAGTCGAAGGATGATTGTATGAATACAAAAAGTTTAAAAACGAACATTCAATCATTACGTGGTGCAATTGCTGTACCAGGAGATAAGTCTATCTCCCATCGTTCGATTATGTTCGGAGCCCTTGCCGAGGGTGAAACGACAGTTACTAATTTTCTGCCTGGAGCAGATTGTTTAAGTACTATTTCCTGTTTTAAAC
>NZ_JBFUIB010000801.1:0-1343 GCF_056402095.1 Peribacillus sp. P4_C12 | reverse complement strand
TATGACAATGTTAGAGCCAAAATATGTTGTAACTGCTGTTGTATTGAATATTTTTAGTGCACTCATAGTTGCTAATATTATTAACCCATATGATTTAGACGATAATGAGGATCTAATTCRAATTGAAGAAAATGAAAGAGTTCCTTTCTTCCAAATGGTTGGAGAAAGTGTAATGGATGGATTTAAAATTGTTATTATCGTTGCTGCTATGCTATTAGGGTTTATTTCCTTGATGGAATTGATCAATGTGATTTTTCTAGGTGTATTTCATGTTTCTTTCCAAACGGTTATTGGTTATATTTTTGCACCAATTGCTTTTTTAATAGGTGTTCCTTGGGCAGAAGCTGTACAAGCAGGTGGAATAATGGCGACAAAACTAGTTACAAATGAATTTGTTGCAATGTTGAATTTTGGTGAGATTTCAAACCATCTTTCCGATAAAACAGTTGCTATTGTTTCAGTTTATTTAGTTAGTTTTGCAAACTTTGGAACTGTGGGTATTGTTTCAGGTTCAATCAAATCAATCAGTGAAAAACAAGGGAGTTATGTTGCAAAATTTTCATTGAAATTATTGTTAGGTGCGACATTAGCATCTGTAATTTCAGCCACAATTATGGGTATTTTCATGTAATTTTTATATAGAGGTGAAATAGGATGATTAAAAGAAGAATTATTATGGATTGTGATCCAGGACATGATGACGCAATTGCAATTATTTTAGCTGCTGCACAACTAGAATTGGAGATTTTAGGGATTACAACAGTTTCCGGGAATGCTGAAATTGAAAAAACAACTATGAATGCATTAAAAATTTGTGATTTAGTTTCACTAACGGATGTTGTTGTTTCAAAAGGGGCAAGCGAGCCATTGATTCGATTACGAGAAACTGCACCTGGTATTCATGGAGATTCAGGTCTGGATGGTCCAGAATTGCCCGAACCTTCTCGTAGCTGGAGTGAGGAGCATGGAGCTGACACAATCATAAGACTGTTAAAAGAGTCAAAAGAGCCTGTTACAATTCTTCCAACAGGACCATTAACAAATATTGCTTTAGCTTTATCAAAAGCACCAGAAATTAAGGACAATATTGAAGAAATTGTTCTTATGGGTGGTGGAACATTTGGTAACTGGACTCCAACTGCTGAATTTAATATTTGGGTTGATCCAGAAGCTGCAAAAAAAGTATTTGATAGTGGTATTCCAATAGTAGTTATGGGATTAGATATAACACATCAAGCCATAGCAACACGAGAAGTTATCGATCAAGTGAATAAAATTGATAACAATGTTGCTAAAATAGTTGGTGAATTATTAGTGTTTTTTGCATCAACATATAAAGAGAT
>NZ_JBFUIB010000800.1:0-1343 GCF_056402095.1 Peribacillus sp. P4_C12 | reverse complement strand
CCACAATGCTGGGTGTGGGCTGCGATTTAGAGCCTGGTCTACATCATCCCAACATGGTATTTAATCAGGACGCCATTTTCACAGGAATTGAGATATTAACTAGGGTAGTTATTGAAACTTTTGAAAAATATAACAAATAAAAATATAGGAAATCGAATTCTTATATCGCTATGAATCATTCCAATAATAAAAAAGAGCAGACCTTTATATTGAAGAAATCGAGGAAGCAGAAAGAATTGTAAGAGCGTTCGAACAGGCATTAGCCAAAGGGGAAGGTGTATTACTACTTGAAGGGAAAATGATCGACCTTCCTATTGTAGAACGTGCAAAGCGTACCCTTCAATCAGTTAAATTATATCAATCGTGACGACTCCAGTTCCTACTGGAGCTTGAAGGGAGGAATATCTTATGAAGAAGATTAGAATTGGTTCAGGTGCGGGATATGCAGGCGATCGAATTGAACCAGCGATGGAATTAATACAAAAAGGAAATTTGGATTACATCATTTTTGAATGCTTAGCAGAAAGAACAATTGCCCTTGCTCAGCAAGAGAAAATGAAAAATCCTGATATGGGGTATAACCATTTATTGAAGTATCGTATGGATAAGGTCTTATCACTGTGTGTCGAGAATAATGTCACATTAATTACCAATATGGGAGCAGCAAACCCACTCGCTGCAGCTAAGATTGTTAAGAATATAGCAGAGGAAAAAGGCATCCATGATTTAAAAATAGCAGCAGTAATTGGAGATGATGTGTATCCAAACATCGAGAAGTACTCGGAATGCTCAATTATAGAAACCGGAGTACCATTGAAAGATGTGAAGTCTTCCATAATTTCTGCAAATGCATATATCGGAATTTCTGGAATTGTTACCGCGTTGAAAGAAGGGGCAGATATTGTAATTACCGGCCGGGTATCAGATCCCTCATTAGTAGTTGCACCACTTCAGCATGAATTTGGTTGGCAGGATACAGACTATGAGCTTCTTGGTAAGGGGACAGCGGCTGGTCATTTACTCGAGTGTGCAGCCCAAGTGACAGGTGGTTATTTCGCCGATCCGGGGTATAAGGATGTTCCTGACTTATGGAATGTCGGTTATCCGATCGCCGAAGTACAGGGAAATGGGGACTTTTTTTAACCAAGCTTGAGGATTCGGGAGGTATGGTTACGGCTGCGACCGTAAAGGAACAAGTTGTTTATGAAATTCACGACCCAACCCGATATCTTACTCCTGATGTTATTGCTGATTTCTCTCAAATAGAAGTGATAGAAAAAGTGACAAACCAAGTGCATATTACTGGGGTGTCTGGAAAAGAGAAGAGTGGTCTCTATAAAACG
>NZ_JBFUIB010000799.1:0-1344 GCF_056402095.1 Peribacillus sp. P4_C12 | reverse complement strand
CAATTCAGAAACAGGATTGATAATGGTTTCCCCATCCATCAGAAGAATCTTCTCTCTTACTCGGTTCAATTCCCAATAATCGATGATTACAGCAGCACCGAGCATCATTAAAAACACCGGTTTTGCGGCATAGCCGCTTCCTAATAAATCATGTATTCCGGTTAACCAATCCGGAGCTCGGTAACTAGCATTCCATATTGAGTGATCAAAAATGGCCCAAACTAAAAGGATAACAGGAAAAATATAAGAAGATCTCTTTAATTTACTTTTAAACCTCACTGCTAACCCGATTCCTAACGTTACCATAGCGGTTAGCAACGAATGCCCAGCAGACATTTTGTCAGGTAAAAAGCCCTCCTCAAAGTAGCCAGGAAATAGTGTAAATAAATCCCAATGGAGCACTTTCCCCCCAAATAGTGTCACACCATAATCGAAAATACCTCCAGAAACCAATCGACGTGTGGTTTCCTCCAAAAATTGAAAACCAGCTCCCGTTGCCGCACCAATAAGGGCATAATCGCTTAAACTTAAACTGGATGCACGTCGTGACAAAAATAGATAAACTCCAATGGGGATCAGTTTTAACACTTCTTCAGCAATCGGGGTTATAAATGCTTGACTCCATACATCTTGTTCCATCCCACCGAAAATAGCCGTAATGAAACTAACGATAAAAGAATTCAACGGTACGATTATCCATGCCCCCACCAAAAAGAAATAGGTGTACTTCTTCCATGTTAAAGTTTTACTACGACATAAAAACCAAAATTGCAAAATGACGTAAAATGACCACAAAAACTGGACGAACATTTTTCGGGAGTCTTCCATAAAAATTAAGCTTAATACCAAGGCACATAGCGATATCCAAGAAAAAATCGTAAAGATTCTTAAAATGTATGGATGGTTCTGAATCCATACATTCCAAAGGTGAAAGATAGACTCGAGCTTCTTCCTTAAAGTCACTCTAACCTTTTCAACCTGACTCGTCATATTGCACCACTCCGATGCAGTTATTTTCATTCCTACATGATTTAAATAAAGTTTATGAGGATAACGGCTTCTTACGATTTCATACTATACTCCAATTTACTAAAAATTGGAATAGGTCGAATTTTACAAATATTTTTAATTCATTATTCCTATGTTAATATCTAGAAAAGGACATATATATTATTGGATGGTAAAAATAAGAACTCAAAAAACCCTAAAGACAACAACATCAGGGTTTTAGAGGATAAAAATCTGAGCTATGAATGAATTATTTGTTGATAGATACCTTGGTTGTGACAAGAATGGATACCATAGCCCTTTTTTACAAGCGCCTAGTTCGCACCTAGTATTAAC
>NZ_JBFUIB010000798.1:0-1344 GCF_056402095.1 Peribacillus sp. P4_C12 | reverse complement strand
GCTACTGGGGGGCACGTTTGGTATAACTTAAGTCAGGCAGAACGAGACGGTGAAGATTTTATTCTAAATGCTGAGAAGTCATTTACTACAAGTGGAGGACAAGCGGATTTTTATGTCGTACAAACCCGTACCGCAAATAGTGACGACCCGAGTGATCATAGTTTTTTTATTGTGAATGGTCATGATGAAGGGATAAGAGCAAAACCTTGGAAAGCATTAGGTGTACGCGGAAATCATAGTGGACCACTTACGTTTAAAGATGTGAAAGTAAGTCATCGAGATTTATTGAACGCTGCTAGCGGAGATATATTGAATGGCACCGGTACTGTCCTCGGTTTAAGCGCAGTATGGCTTGGTGTGGCGCAAGGTGCTCTAGATGCCGCGGTAGCACATGTAACAAAAACGATTCATAAAGGTTTCAACAAAAGCCTAGCTGAATATCAAGTAATTCGTCAAAAATTGGCTGAGATTAAAATTCAAATTACAGGACTAAGAGCTTGGCAACTTGATTTAGCTAGACATTATGATGAATTACTTGAGACTAACCAACCGTTAACTCAACTTAATACTGAGGTAACAGAACTTAAAGTTCAATCCACAGAATTAGCAGATTCTGCAGCTCGGGTTGCAATGGATGTAGCAGGTGGTTTTGGTTACATCGAGGGGGTTTTTGAACGAATTTACCGCGATGCTAGAGGTGGAATCCCGATGGCTCCTTCAAATAATTTGGCCCGCGAACAAATAGGTAGGGAGTTAGTTAATTTACCACTTGAGCTGTGGGGAGATGGAAAATAAATTAAAAAATTTGGTAGAAAGAATATGTATTCTAATAGTAGAAAAATCTGCTATTTGGATAGATTTATTTCTTTATGTTTTAACAACTACTAAATTTGGAATTTAATATTTTGTTTACTGGATAACCAGAGACAGTTTCTAAATACGGAATTCGTCTCTGGTTTTTGTTTATTTTCTTCCCCAAATTTGCAAATAGTTTGGCGGATGAAAGCTTTATACCAACATAAAACCATTTATTAATGGCCAGATGAACAACATTTGTTTTGTAATAATTATCTAAAGAATTGGAGGAGCGATAATGGCAAAAGTCCTTGATCGAGTTTATACAGTGAAAGAAGAAATGATCAATGTTCGAAATAAAATTGAAGCTAAGTCAATTGCTTTTGATTATGACGGTGTAGAAATTCTGAAAAATATAGACCTAACGATTAAAGAAGGGGAATTTGTCGTCTTTATGGGTCCYAGTGGTTCTGGAAAAAGTACTCTTCTTCGCTTATTAACAGGGTTAGCTCAACCAAAGAAGGGTGAAATACTTGTCAACGGACATTC
>NZ_JBFUIB010000797.1:0-1346 GCF_056402095.1 Peribacillus sp. P4_C12 | reverse complement strand
GGTATACGGATTGTCCATCTTCCAGGAAACAAAACCAGCAATCAAACCACCTATCAAAGCTAAAATAAGGCTGGGTAGGATAACTTTTTTCCTTCCAATGCGATCAGACAAGTAACCTGCTACTGGGATTAGAAAAATGGAAGCGATTGAATAACTGGTGATTATCATACTCGACTGAAAGGATGTTATGTTCACTTTTTCTTCAAAAACCGGCAACACGGGAATAAGCATAGAATTTCCTAGTGTCATGACGAGCGGAATCGAAGCCATGCTTACAATACACCAAGCACTTACCTTCGTATTATCGCATTTCTGATTTTCCATTCATACACCCCATCATAGTTAATACATTGTAGTTTAACCATATATAAAGAAAAACCGTCACGAGAACTAATAACAATTAATAGTTTACAAACCAATAAAAGGGAACCTTTAAAATTTCAAAATATTGAATACACTTTTAGATTTGCAAAAAAAAGCCGTTAAGATCAGCTTTTCAGCTATACCTTAACGACTTTCTTAAATTAAGCTTATAGGCCGCATTTTAATTGTGCGCCACAATTCGTGCATGTATTACATCCGCCCATTTCCTGAACTTCACCTTTACGGCAAACAGGGCAGGTGTTACCTACTTCCGACCCAATCGTAACATTCGTCGAACGCAGTTCATTTATCGTATCAACCAATACGACTTTTTTCTTTTCTTCCACATCTGTTAATTCATCCATTTCAAGTTGCTCATCCATTTGGTTTTCTTCCGCTTTAAGCGTAAGAACCTGACTGTCACGGCTTCCATCTACATACACCGTACCGCCTTTTGCTCCGCCTTTGTATAGACGTTCATATACTTTTTCTACTTGTTCAACGGTATATCCTTTAGGAGCGTTAACCGTTTTACTAATCGAACTGTCAATCCAGCGTTGAATTATGCATTGAACGTCAGCATGAGCTTCAGGAGCCAATTCCATTGCAGAAATGAACCATTCCGGAAGCTTTTCTGGATCCGCTTTTGGATGGCGATCCAAGTATTCCTGTACGATGTCAGCCTTAACCTCAATGAATTTACCAAGACGACCGCTACGGAAATAGGTGAAAGAGAAATATGGTTCAAGACCAGTTGATACCCCAACCATCGTACCTGTGCTGCCTGTAGGAGCAACTGTCAATAAATGAGAATTACGGATGCCATGTGCAGCAACACTTTCTCTGATATCTTCTGGCATTTTTTCCATAAATCCGGTTTGAGTGAAACGCGTTCTAAGCTCATTCGTTTCTTCATCAGTTGACCCGATTAGGAACGGGAAACTGCCCTTTTCTTTAGCAAGGTCTACTGAAGTCCTGTAAGC
>NZ_JBFUIB010000796.1:0-1350 GCF_056402095.1 Peribacillus sp. P4_C12 | reverse complement strand
CGTTGTCTTGCTTCATATCCACCTCGACGCCCGTCTCCTCCAAGTTTAGGCTTTAACCCTCTAATTGATAGTAGGTCATTCAAATAGATTTCTACTATTTCTTCATTATGCCTTGCCTTGGATAAAAAAAGGCTGCAAAGTGCATCAAATACATCTACATCTACATCAGACAATAATTGTACTCGGTTCCATGCTTCTTTAACAATTGCATGCTCAATAATTGATGTGTGATTGTACTCTATAGGGATAATTTGTATAAAACCTTCTGTATTACCTTTTTGAATAGGTGTTGCAGGCCAGGGGATATCCCCATCATTTCCGAAATTTTTTTTATAGATGGCGTCTCTAACTGATTGGTACGGGGCACTATTCATCACAAGCAAATGGTCTTGAATAGTAAAGTTGAAAGAAAAATCTCTTATTGTGGATAATAATAAATCTGATGTTTGAAAAGAATCTTTTTTAAAACAAAGAAGATTTTCTATTTTTTCAATCGTACTGGTTTCTAAATTAAATTCAAAAATAATTTTATCAACCCACTCTTGGGTATACCCATTTACTATATATGTTATTTTCGAAACAAATTCTTTGTTTTCAGCAAAATTTTTAGTGAGAAAATGATAAAATAATTTATTCAATTCTTGAACATCAAGTCTTTCCATTTCATTAAAGCCAATTGATATGGCTATTTCTTCAAGGATACATTCTTTTATTTGAAGTCTAAACCAGCTATTGAATTCATCCCAAACAGGTTTTTCAGCCAAAAATGTATCCTTTTTCAAAATTTTCTCCATTTGATATATTGAATCTTCTATTAACTGTTTTTCTTTTAAAATAGCATGACTTTTAGAAGAAATTCTTTCATATTCACATAAAAGGTAAAACACAACATTTTGAGCTATTTGTGATATCGTTTCGTTTCTCGCCGTTAGCCTCAACTTGGCAAACAGTTCTTCATTTTCTTTATATGCATTCTCCCAAATAACAAAGCTTTTATTATTTAATCCATCTTTAAACGTTAGAAAACCTGTCGAACCCTCCAGCTTATGTGATTTGAATACCTTATTGAAATCATGATATTGATTGTTTTGTTCATAAATGCAGAGTACCAAAAAATTATTAATTTTACTTGACCAACGATTCGATAGATACTCAATACTATCATTCGCTTCGCTACGATCCATTGTTTCACTGTGTTTATGATTACTTTTCTGCATAAATACCTCCTAGACAATACCTAAATCGATATACAAAAACACTCAATGTTTTAGATGATATATATGTAGTGAAATATGATTATTTTAACTATGTGAAATAAAAATCAGAATAATATACTATTAGAAATTTTTC
>NZ_JBFUIB010000795.1:0-1356 GCF_056402095.1 Peribacillus sp. P4_C12 | reverse complement strand
GGAACGAGGTAAACCCCACGAGCGAGAAACCCAAATTAATGGTAGGGGCGCTTTCTTCCTTGGAATTGAACGAGGAGAAGGACAGAAGCTATGCTTCTGTAGATAGATGATTACCGCCGAAGTACGAGACGTGAGTCGCTTGCAGTACTGAGGAACAAAACATGGCTTACAGAACGTTACCATATAACACTTAAAGCACAACTCTCCTTTTTAAAAGGAGAGTTTTTGTTTGTGGAAAAATTGTCCATTTTAAAATTTCCCTCAATATCTTAACACTAGAGGTGCAAAATACCTTATCATAGAAGTGAAATTGACTTTGTGAAGGTATTCGAAGATTATGTGAGTGACATAAATGAACAGGTCAGTACTCTAGAGTTTTTTTAATTTACTAATACTTTTATACAGCAATATGATATGTATAGTGATTCACCAGTGATTTTCCATAAAGGGAGAGTTCTTTACCTTATGGTTAAGGTTCCCACATTTCCGAAGAGTCGAATCGGGATGTGTATGACGTTGCTCTATTTTTGGACATTACCGATCGAAAAAAAGATCAGTTTCAAAAGTGGTCAGTAAGACATATTGATGGGTACGGCAATGTTAACTCTAAATCATGAGTATAATAATAATAACTTTCAAAAGGTATAATCAATACCGTTCTGTGTTAAACTTGGATCTTGACTGCAATTGAAAGAAATGAGTTGCAGGTACATTATCTTCCGCAAGTTCACTTGGAAACAGGAGATGTAATTGGGTTGGAATACATATCAGCTTGGAGAGTTCATTTCTTTTCCAAAAGAGACAGGCCTTGTTAACCTAAATCAGCCAGTTGGTTATAAAATGAACTTGTGAGTATGTTAAGTAATTCCATATTTCTGGGTATCCTAATTACAAGGTTTGCATCAACATTTCTAGTTTGTATTTTAACAGGAATAATGTTAGAAAAAGGTATTGTCCTTATTGAAAATAAGAACATTTCCCAATTGCGCAAGGATTGAAACTGATGGAGAGCAGAATTATGGCAAATGCAAAAGGGTTCTGTTGAATAATTGGTTATTCTTAAAAAACAGGGGATCACTTTGTCTATCAATGATCTTGGTACTGGTTATTCTTCCTTAAGTTATATTAAATGGTTTCCGATTGATACAATGAAAATTTATCAAAGTTTTACTGAAAAGTTGATCAATTATAAAGGTGACTTGCTCATTGTAAAAGATACCATCACGATGTCGAAGACACTTAATCTGGAAATCATTGCTGAAGTCGTTGAACATAAAAAGCATGTAGACTTTTTGAAAAAGCAAAAGTGTGATATCATTCAAGAGTTTTACTTGTCAAAACCGCTACCTGTTACTG
>NZ_JBFUIB010000794.1:0-1356 GCF_056402095.1 Peribacillus sp. P4_C12 | reverse complement strand
TGAATCTCAAGCAAGTGATATTTTAGAACGCTATCAGATTCCGACAACAAAGCGGGTAATAGCTGAAAATGCAGAAAAAGCTTCCCAACATGCAAACAAAATCGGTTACCCGGTAGTGCTAAAGGTTGATTCTCCAGATATTCCTCATAAAACGGAGGCAGATGCCATTCGATTGAATCTAAAAGATGATCAAGAAGTAAAGAAAGCATTTAATGAGATAAAACGTAATGCACTAAATTATAAACCAGATGCAAAAATCAATGGAATTTCTGTTCAGGAAATGTTACCTGATGGAGTTGAAGTTATTGTTGGTGCGAGTAACGATCCTGTATTTGGACCAGTTATTATGTTTGGTTTAGGCGGAATATTTGTTGAGATTTACAAAGATATTTCGTTTAGAATAGCACCTCTAACGAGAAAAGATGCGCTTGAAATGATTGAAGATATTAAAGGAAAAGCCATTTTAAAAGGGACGCGCGGAAAATCTTCTATTGATATTGAAGCCATCATTGATGTGTTATTAAAGGTTTCTGCTCTGGTTACTGATTATAAAGACTCCATCGAAGAGTTGGATATTAATCCTTTAATAGTTTATGAAAATGGGATCAAAGCGGCAGATGCCATGATTGTAGTAGGAAACAAAGTCGATGATAAAGCAACCATTAGGGGGTAGAAAGCAAATGGATTTGGAAAATTTAAACGGTTTAACGGGATCTGAATTTATATTTGAAGTCGAAAAAAGGCATATACGTCAATTCGCAGAAGCGATAGGCGACCTAAATCCTTTATACGTGGATGAAGAGTATGCTGCAAAAACGTCATATGGCGGCATTATTGCACCACCAACCTTCCCTATAGCAATTGGACAAGATAGTGGAGAAAGCCTTGACTTGGGTCTCGATCAAAGAAGAATGCTGCATGGGGAACAGGAGTTTATTTATAATCGTCCAATTCGACCCGGGGATATCTTATATTGCCAGATGAAAGTATCTGATGTGTACGAACGTGAAGGCAGAAAAGGACCTATGCAGTTTTTGGTACTTGATACAGAAATGAAAGATGAATCTGGAGAGTTGGTTGTTATTAGCAGAACGAATATTATTTACCGTCCTTTAAGGGGCAGTCATTCTCCTGTTTGAAAACATCATCAATTATAAGTGAGAAGCAAATTTCACTTAAATTACGAGCGTTCAAATAATTGTAAGTAAAAGATATCTATTTTTGAAAAATAAGTTGATACCTTATAGCAAGTAGAGTCGATCACAGATTATAAGGGGTGAATAACCATCCGAGCCAGAAGGATAATTTGCCACTGAAAGGAGGAATTGAAAATGTTGATTTATGAAGGTTTATATG
>NZ_JBFUIB010000793.1:0-1357 GCF_056402095.1 Peribacillus sp. P4_C12 | reverse complement strand
TTCCAATAGTGCTCTTTTTAAATCTGCCTGCCAATATTTCCAGGTGTGATTACCTTCAAATTCTTCATAGAAGCAAGGAAATCCTTTTTGGTTTAATAATTTATGCAGTTCCCGGTTAGGTTCTATAAAGTTTGCACGATTTCCATCTGTCGTGGGAACATCGGTTTCCTCGGTCCCAATTACATGATAAAGTTCTAGGAGATGCGGGTTCTCAAAATTACGGACAGCATCCAATACTGCTTCATTTGCTAGCGGAGACTGCATGATGCACTTCCCAAATGTATGAGGATATTGAAGAGCAGCCAATAAAGAAACAGTGCCACCAAGAGAGTCACCGATTAAAGCACGACCATGCCCCATTTGATAGGTTGGAAATTCATCATCTAAAAACGGAACAAGTTCATGGGCGAGAAAACGTATGTATTCAACGTGCTGTTCCCCATCTGGATGATATTTACGCCTGCGGTCAAATCGATCTTTATAAGGAATACCGACGACGATGATATTCTCAATTTCATCGTTCCCTAATAGTTCATCGGCTACGCGACCAATCCGTCCCATCTGAAAGTAATCACGGCCATCCTGAGCAATGACAAGCGAATATTTATATAGTGGAGAAAAATTAGCAGGCAAGTAAACAAGTAGCTCCAATTCTTCTGCTAAAGCTTCACTTTTAAACATGTACTCTTTTATTGTGCCTTTGCGTAAACTCATTCTTCCGCACCTCTATAATTAATAATGAAAAACCACTTACTTGGCTATTTTATCACAGCTTCGTATCTTTTTCTCGTGACAAGAATTTCAAATAGAAAAATTTCATTATATTTTCTAAAAATTTAAAATATAAAATGCTATAATGATAGGATATAGAAAAATATTACAAAAAAAGAGGTGGCAGAGAAATGACAGATGTACACGTACACAGCAGGGAAGTAACAAGAGCGGCAAAGCAAACATTAATAGAACGTGGTGTCAGTGTGGAAGCCATTGCAGAAATTGTTTATGAATTGCAGTTCCCTTACAAAGCTGATTTGAAATTGGAGGAATGCATTCGCAGCGTAGAGCGCGTTCTTTTAAAAAGGGAAATTCAACATGCTATTTTAGTCGGTGTGGAGCTTGATAAACTTGCTGAGCAAAAGAAGTTATCAGAACCACTGCAATCAATTGTTGAATCGGATGAAGGCTTGTTCGGAGTGGATGAAACCATTGCCTTTGGTGCAGTTCTAGGCTACGGAAGCATTGCTGTAACAACCTTTGGACATTTAGATAAAAATAAAATAGGTGTCATTCACGAACTGGATAAGAAGCAAGAAGGAGTCGTTCATACATTCCTGGATGATATCGTTGCAAGTATTGC
>NZ_JBFUIB010000792.1:0-1360 GCF_056402095.1 Peribacillus sp. P4_C12 | reverse complement strand
AACCTATGCTGTGATGTTGAATGCGTTAATAGGTGAAATTATCAATAATCACGCTAGAGAGGAATTGAAAAAAGAATGGCTTCCCAAAATTGCGAGCGGGGAAAAAATTGTCGGCATCGCTATTACAGAGCCATCGGCAGGGACGGATGCAGGCGGGATTAAAACAACAGCAGTACATAAAGGGAATGTATATGTTCTTAATGGAGAAAAGTCAGGAATTAGCGTAGCTACATGTGGAGATGCCTTTGTTATATTTGCAAAAACAGAACCTGAATTAGGAAATCGGGGAATTAGCGCTTTTATAGTTCCTGCCAATCTTCCAGGAGTTGAATGCAAAGGTTACAAAGACATGGGGAATATTCCAATTAGCAGAGGTTCTATCTATTTAAACGATGTAGAAGTTCCAGAAGAGTATATGATCGGTCTTCAGAATAAAGGTTTTTCCCAGGTGATGAATGGGTTTGATCTAAGCCGGCTCTTAATTGGATTGCAATGTGTTGGGGCTGCCTCACAAAGTATTGATGAGACCATCGAACATGTGAAAGTTAGACATTCTTTTAACAAGCCGTTGGCAACGTATCAAGGAGTTTCATTCCCAATAGTGACTCACCATACTCAGTTAGAGCTTGTGAAGTGGCAAGCCTATCGAGGACTTTGGCTTCGTGATCAAGGGTTGAACCATAGTAAAGAATCAGCTTCAGTAAAATGGTTAGGTCCAAAATATAGTGTAGATGCCATTCATGAATGTTTACTGTTTAACGGCCACTATGCTTATACGAAGGAAATGCCGCTAGAGCAACGTTTACGTGACGTCATTGGTTTAGAAATTGGTGATGGAACTGCCCAAGCCAATATGATGGTCATTGCAAAAGACATTATTGGAAAAGAATTCCGATCATATTAAACTAGAGGATTGTAGTGTATGGAAAAGGTAGATTGCTATTTTATCGGTCAAATTGCAAGAGTGCAAAGAACCTTTACAGAGGATGATGTGAAGCGCTGGAGTCTGTTAACGCAGGATTTCAATGATGTCTATGACCCGGAATTTTTCAGTAAGGATTTTGGTCGCTCACTGGTCCCAGGAATTTTAAGCGAAGGTCTCCTAACAGAGGCAATCAGTAAAGAGTTGCCTGGTGGACCATGTGTCATCATACAAAAGGAATTATTGTTCATACATCCAGTTCAAATCGACAACACGATTACAGCAGAGATAGAGATTATTGATGTGAATATACAGCGAAATTGGATCACGATAAAAGTTCGATGTAGGAATGAACTTCGTATTGACGTGATTCAAGGGAAAATTATTCTGAAACTATTATGACACTGGAGGGATTAATACGATGGAATTAACTGATGA
>NZ_JBFUIB010000791.1:0-1363 GCF_056402095.1 Peribacillus sp. P4_C12 | reverse complement strand
CCCTATATTTTATAGGGTTCTTTTGTTAATGCATTAATTAATCGCTATATGTATTTCCACTTTTCCATCAGGATAATATTTTTCATAATCCAGGCTATATGCCCTATTCAACTTTTTTTCATCTTCAAGCTGCCATATCTTTTTCCAAGTTTCACCTATGGAATGCTCATCTTGTAAACATTCAAACACTTTATATTCATTTTCTGGAATAATAATTTTTTCATTTGACACTGGAGTTTCAGTAGCAATAGTTAAAGTATAGTCACCACGATAATTACTTGTGTATTGATGGTAAACCCCATACTTAATATCATTTTCAATATTGAAATCATTCATTTTATTCCATAATGACCTAATTTTATCGAATAAATTTTCATCCGTGAAATTATTAGTGCGAATATCGCCAATAATATATACTTCTTTACTCATTATATCCTCACTCCTTTGTATAAATTTGGTTTTTTAGTTAATTGTATCATAGTCAGAAAAAAAGAATCTCCTTATTCAAAATAACAAACGGAAGCATAGTTGAAAAACATAAAGGGGACCAAGTTTTTTTGTCCGCTTTTAAATACCAACATTAATAATTATATAATCTATACAAAGGAGAGGATGTGTCTAAACAGATGAAAAACTCCGTCTTCCATAGAACGACATTATTACGTAGAGTAGAAAAATTAAAGATTGAACTAAAGTAAGCGTAGCAGAAGGTTACTTTCTTTTGAAATAAAAGGTGGATTTTCAGAAATATTGTATCCAATAATTTTTAGATTGGATACAATATCTTTTATTTTTACTATTGTAATCGTTTTATATAGTTGTTATAGTTAAAATTGTATCCAATATTGAAAGGTGGAAGATAAATTGGATAATGCTAATAGAGATAAGTCAACAATCGTAAACAATGTAACAAAAAGTCTTAGACAAGCAATTTTAAACGGGACACTGAAAAAAGGCGAGCGTTTAATTCAAGAGGAATGGGCTGAACGATTAGATGTAAGCAGAATGCCCATTCGAGAAGCGCTTACACAGCTTCAAATGGAAGGTTTAGTGGAAATGGTTCCACACAAAGGAGCTATCGTCACTCCAATAACCCGAGATGATATTGAAGAAATCTACCACACTAGGTCTCTTCTTGAAGGCCTTGCTGTTGAAAAGTCACTTCCCTATTTAACAGAAGAAGACAAAAAACAATTAGAGAAAATATTGATTGAAATGGAAGAGATTCAGTTATCCGATGTAACAAATGAACACTATATTCAATTGAATGCGGCTTTTCATGAAACCCTTCGAAAAGGTTGTCCATGGCCTAGGGTTCAAAAAATGGTAGAAACGCTAGGTATCTCGCCAATTGCGCCCAACT
>NZ_JBFUIB010000790.1:0-1365 GCF_056402095.1 Peribacillus sp. P4_C12 | reverse complement strand
GTATTGTAGTTAGATAGCTGTGTTTGGTCATTTGCCCTATAATAATCCGTTACATACATTTCATCCAAATAGGAGTCAGGAGCAACCGATATTCTTGCCAGATGCATTTTAACATCATCGTTTTGAAGAACATCTCTTTTAAAGTACGACGTATATTCATCATAATGGAGTGATTTAGTTTTAATTTTATAAAGTTCGTCATCGGTAAGTTGGAGTGTCACGTCGAGTATTACTCCAAACAAACCATACCCGCCAATAACCGAATAGAAGAGCTCCGAATTTTCTTTGCGGCTCACTGTTAGGATTTGTCCTTTTGCGTTTAGCAATCTAAAAGACTCCACAGTTTCTATCAAGGCATGATGCCGAATATCGCGGCCGTGGACATTAACGCTCAAAGAACCGCCTATGGTAAAAATGTTTTGAGATTGACTGACCTTCAGTGCAAGTCCATATGGGTTGATATATTCCTGGAGAACAGCCCAGGTTGCTCCGCTTTGGACCGTGATGCGTTTTTCTTTTACATCCAAATCAAGTATTTTATCATATTGTTTCATATCTAGCAGAATACCGTTTGGATATAATGTCTGTCCTCCTTGGCTATGCTGCATTCCGGCAATGGAAATATGGTCATCGTTTTTTGCGGCTTCTAAAACGACTTTTTTGATTGCTTCTTCACTATCTTCTGCCTTTATCGCTTTCATTTTAACTGGCATCAGCCGGCTGATATCTTCTGCAATAGGGTGGTCAAGCTTGAAATTAAAAGCCTGCAGTGATAATCCAAATAAGATTGCATATAGGATGATAAAGAAAAATCGTTTCATAATATCTGGCTTTCGACTCCTCGTTTAAAATGTCTGACACTCAAGTGAAAAATGAAAATGTATGAACTTTATAGATTAATGGAGTTACCCTGACCATTCAATGAGATTGGGGTTAATATTGAATTAAATGTCAGATTTTTTGAAAATGAATCTTTTGATTTATGTATTAGTTCTTTTCAGCCCATTAATGATTGTTTCGGTTAGCGGTATGGATAGTGATTCCAAGCTTTGTTCTGAGTTGTTTAATCCCCAATGATAGATGATTCCCATCAGGCTTTGGGTGATAAGTTGTGAAATTTCGTTAACTGATTGGTCAGTGCCAATGTCGTTTTGTTCTTTCGCCTCTTCAATTAATGAACGAATAATTTGGACGAGTGAGCGATTTGAATTTAAAAAGTAAGTATGTTCTTTTGAATCTAAAGCGGAACTGTAAATCACTTTCATTAAATCTTTGCCCATTTCTTCTTCCAGAAAACGCATCAATTTGCGTATGAAAATAAACAATTTCTCGGTAGGGTCCATATCGACTGGGAACGAACGGAAG
>NZ_JBFUIB010000789.1:0-1365 GCF_056402095.1 Peribacillus sp. P4_C12 | reverse complement strand
GTATTGGACAGTCTCTTCATACTGTTCTGATGCCATTCCTAAAAATAAAATATCAATCATATATAACTGTGCCAATCGGGAAGATGTTGCAGCACTTCGAAACGGCGCTTCATTTGAAAAGGATGTATAAAGTGAAGCGTCACACAAAGAAGATACCGTAGTTTGACCAAAATGAGTCAGTCCTATCGTTTTGACTCCTCGATCTTTAGCAAGCCTTAATATATTGACAACTTCAGGTGTTTCTCCTGAGAATGAAATAGCAAAAACGATGTCATTTTCATTTGCATTGGCAATCAGAGTTGCAACTAAATGCATATCAGTAAAAGCGGTTGCCCCTTTGTTGATGCGAAGCAGTTTTTGCTGAGCGTCTGCCGCAACTATATTTGAAGCACCCACTCCACAAAAGTGAACTGTTTTAGCGTTCAGCAGCAATTTAATGGCATTTTTGAGATTCTCGTGATCGATAATTTCAGAAGTGTCACGAATAATCTGAATCGTATTACTGGTTGTTTTTTCAACAATCCGATACAGTGATTCTGAAGGCTCAATATCTCGGTAACCCTGTTCAACAGACTTCATCAAATCACCAGCAATCCGCATTTTCAAATCTTGAAATCCTTTCAAACCGAGAGATTTGCACAACCTTATCACAGCAGCCCCGCTTGTTTGAGCAGAAGTGCTCAGCTCCTGTACAGTGCTATTTACTACCTCGTGAGGATTCTGTAGGATATATTCAGCTAGTTTTTGTTCTGATTGTGGAAGCTTGCTTAGCATCGTATGTATAATGGATAATCCTCCTGTAGCCATTGCTTTCTCTCCTTAATCCAGGCGTATCGAGATGGCTTTTCTGACATCTCCATCCGCTTGTTCTAGTAACTCCGTTGCTTGATCATAAGTTGTTGAAGTCTTTATCATTACAATTGCTGGTTTAACCTGATTATTCGCCTTTTCGAGCATTTTCATCGCAATTTCATATTCAACATCCGTGACAGTTTGTATAATGCTTATTGCACGATCCTTCAGTTTTTGATTGCTCACATTTACATCAACCATCAGATTTTCATATACTTTTCCCATTCTAATCATGGTAGCTGTTGAGATCATATTAAGTACCATTTTATGTGCAGTTGCCGCTTTCATTCTCGTAGACCCAGTTAATACTTCAGGTCCGACCTCAACTTCAATTCCAATATTAGCGACTTTCGTGATGATGGAGTTTTTATTGCACGATAAAGCCACCGTTTTTGCCCCTACCTTACTTGCATAATGTAAAGCACCTTTCACATAAGGAGTACGACCGCTAGCTGCAATGCCGATAACCGTATCTTTGGCTGTAAGATCCACGTTTTTTAAATCTCTTTCCCC
>NZ_JBFUIB010000788.1:0-1365 GCF_056402095.1 Peribacillus sp. P4_C12 | reverse complement strand
CCATATAAACCACCTAAAAGAAATGGAATCCATCGGAGATCCCAAACAAAGTGTTCTTCTATTACTACTGGAAATAACATACATAGAACAAGTGAAAGAATAGGAAAAATGGCTAAGAACCATCCTTTTAATGCATCTAAACGGTACACGTATTTCACTAGATACACCATTTGCAATAAAAAGATGGGAAGAAGAATTAATAAAAAGTTAATCAGTAAATCTTTGGTCATAAGATTCATATCTACACCGAACTTTCAATGTTTTGCGAAAATTTTGAAATGCATATAAATCATAACAAGTTAGGGAATTTTAATCTAGTAAAATTATTGAGTAATTTTCAATAAAAAAATGCGCAAAACACTGAAGTACATAATAGAATACGAAACAAGAAGCGGTCGATTCAGTCTAAAAAATGAATAGGTGAGAACTCCTCAAAAAAGACAAAAAAAAAGCACTGAAACAGTCATTTCAGTGCCGCACAAATATAAGTCTTTAATAAAGAGCTGCTTTCGCGAGCATAGTAATCGTTGCATCGTCCATTGGGGGATTATGAAGTCCAGCACGTACATCTCTGTAATAACGTTGCAATGGGTTCGTCCGTTGTAAGCTTTTGGCCCCAACGACCCTCATCGCTTTATCAACGATGGATATTGATTTGTTTACGACTGATAACTTAACTGCACCCAGCTCTTTCGATAATTCATCATGATTTTCGGTTTGTGTTTCCCATTTTTCCGCGACAGAATAGAGAAAATGGCGTGCTTCACTTAATTCCAGTTCAATTTCTCCAATCATTCTTTGAACATTAGGAAGATCTCGAATTGGTCCCGGCAGACTGTTTGGTGAATAAGCTTTCGCAAATTCGACTGCATAATTTCTCGCAGCCATTGCGATTCCTATATAGCAGGCTGGTATATGTAACAGCCAGGATTCAGGTTTCTTCTTGCCAGGTTTGCTTTGCATGACATAATACTTATCTGGAAGGATGACTTCATTTAACACTAAATCATGACTTCCTGTACCCTGCATAGAAATCATATCCCATGTTTCTTCTATACTAATCCCTTTTATGTTTCGATGAACCAAAAAGGTGCCAAGTTGCTCATCGTGAGGTACCCAGGCTGTAACAAGGAAAATATCTAGGACAGGTGATAGGGTCGTAAAGGTTTTTCTGCCATTCAATACCCATTGATTACCTTTCTTGATAGCTGTCGTTTCAGGACGTCCTCCACGGGTCGGACTTCCTGTTCCTGCCTCTGATGCTGCCGTGTTGATGAGGGCACCTTTGGACACTTCATCAAACAATTCGTCCATGACCTCTTTTTCCCATGGTCTTTTTTCAGTCAGAGAAAGTACCGTTCCTAC
>NZ_JBFUIB010000787.1:0-1365 GCF_056402095.1 Peribacillus sp. P4_C12 | reverse complement strand
CTTCACAAACAATCATAATTATCCATTGAAATTGTTAGAAAAAGGCTACTCTTATTAGTGATCTTATAATATATCATTCAGTTCTTTTCTCTTTTCTGTCCTCGTTCTGTGACTGTCTCTATTCCCTTTAATGCAGTTCTGTACTGATCCTAGTATCTTCAATTCCTAGCCTTACAGCGATACTCATTATTTTTCAGCTGTATGTTTCTTAATCGCTGGCATAATTTCAGTTGCAATCAACTCAATATTTTTCGCAATCTTGTCGAATGCCACGCCGCCAAAATCAATTTGTGCCATAAAGCGCTGTTGCCCAAATATTTCGTGTTGGTAAAGCATTTTTTCAATAATTTGTTGCGGGCTACCAACCATTAAAGCATCACGATAATCTGTAGATTGGGCAAACTGTTGTTTTGGATAGCCACCACCACGTAATGCCTGCATACCAGAATTAGCATGTGGATAGTACTCACGGAGTGCATCCTGTGAATTTTCCGCAGTATAAAATAAACTTGTTGTTGCGATTGGTAAAGTTGCTGGATCAATACTACTACGCTCTGCTGCCTCACGATATGCATCAACAGAGACCTTAAAGTTGATAGCAGGACCACCAAGAGTTGTCAGCATCATTGGTACACCTGCATATCCAGCCTTAATCGCACTAGCAGGCGGGCCACCTACTGCACGCCAAATTGGCAAATGGCCATTTTTAGGCTGCGGTAAAATGGATGCATTTTTTAATGGTGCACGGAATTGTCCTTCCCAGGTTACTTTTTCCTCATTATTTAACTTCAAAAGAAGCTCCAATTTTTCTTCAAATAATTCTTCATAATCATGTACATCATAGCCAAGTAAACTATATGCCCCAACACGTGAACCACGACCAGCGACAATTTCAGCTCGACCTTTTGAAATTAAATCAATTGTGGCAAAATCTTCATACACACGAACAGGATCGGATGTACTTAACACCGTTGCTGAGCTAGCTATTTTAATATTTTTTGTTGCCTGTGCGATAGCCCCTAAAATGACAGTATGTGCCTGTGTTGTAAAATACGTTTGATGACTTTCACCGACAGCAAATACATCAAGTCCTGCCTCATCAGCTAGCCTACTTGCATCAATTAATTCTTGAATACGCTGTTCAGCACTAATCATTGAGCCTGTATGTGGATTAAGTAAATGATCCCCTATCGAATATAAACCGAATTCAAGTCCCTTATTTGTATTAATACGATATTGTTCCACATTACACTCTCCTTTATTAATCAAGTGGTACTAGCTTTGCTTCTATTTCTGCACGTTTTTCTTCTAAAAATGGAGGTAAATCTAATTTTTTTCCTAACTCTTCGACTGTTGAATCTGCAG
>NZ_JBFUIB010000786.1:0-1366 GCF_056402095.1 Peribacillus sp. P4_C12 | reverse complement strand
CGTGTTAATAGTGGGCTTATGTATCAAACATGGCACCTTCCATTACATACTGGTAGTTTTGGTGGCTTATTCACTAAAATTTTGTATGCTATCGGTGGTCTTACTCCATCTATACTGATGTTCACTGGTGTTTATATGTGGTGGTATAAGAAAAAGAACAAGAACAAACGGAAACAGAAAATCGACTCGAGAGCCGTAGCATAAACTCACGGCGATGTGAAATCCCTTGTTATCTTATCGCTTATATCCCTGTCAAGTAAATTGTAAGAAAAATTATTTACTCAAAACGGGAGAGTTCAAAGATGTCGCTTAATTAAAAAAAGATTGATGGATGATAGGTTTGTGAACAGTTTGATTGGATTCTTTTCAATTTTAGATCATGCCTTTTATAGTAAAGTCGTTCGTAAAGGTACATTTTAACAGGAAAAGCCCTTATTTGAAGAAAAAAGGGCTTTTTCGTATTTTGTTCCTTTATGTAAACTAGCTTTCTATTTTTGCTTTTTTTAGAACTAAAAGGGTAGGTTAAGAAAGTAGTGATCCTTAGATGTCGTAATTGACTCAAGGAGTATGTAAAACAGCTAAAAAAGAGGATATGCCCCTGCATTAAACATCAAAGGGTGCTATTCATTTGTAATTTGGAGTTAGCTAATTAAGTTAGATCTACTTTATCGGTGATATCGTTGGTTGCTTAAACAGCTGCTTGCTGTTGAAATTGGTCATTTAGAATAGCTTCTGTTTCAGCACGAAAGTTTTTTTCTTTTGATATGAGGATCGAGGTGTGTTCGAATTCTAGTTTTAATTCTCAACACTATCTTTAGTTGTTATCGCTGGAAGACTATTGTCCAATGCTTATACTTTGGCAATGCACCTTGAAGATCGTTCAGTTTTAGCCAACCAATAAACCAATAGGGTACTTTATTACAGATAAGAGGGAAGGCTAACGTCAGAAAACTGATTCTCAAAGTTTCTAGAAAGTAGTTTTTACACCAGCCTTTTTATGACCTTCTTCTAAAGTTGTACCCGTCCTCAAAAAAGCTAACTCTTTTAGCTTTCCTTGTCTTGTTCAAGTCCGCTCCTCGCTTATTAACTCCATAAGATCAGGTCCTAAAAATTGTCGCTCCCGAACATCTAACTCTTTTTGTTCTCCTTTTTGAACACTCACTTATTGCGAATAATGATTTTTTTGTATTTTCAATATTTACAGTTAATATTTGAAATGGTAGTATAACAATATCTATTAAGAGTTATCGAATTATAGGGTTTTTTTAGAGAAATCATTTTTTTATAATAATGAAAGTTTATCTAACTAAAATATTATTATTATAGTAAGAATATTTTGTGTATATTTTTCTTTAGGGGATGATGA
>NZ_JBFUIB010000785.1:0-1368 GCF_056402095.1 Peribacillus sp. P4_C12 | reverse complement strand
ATACCGTGCAAAGCGGCAATGCCCATTTTATTTTCCGCACCAACAACCCTCCCCATTACAATAGAGCCTATATTTCGCTCATAATTATCATGGYTGTCTAAAGGGGATTTTACTCTGTTAGTTACGGCCAAAAGCACGTTTTATTTCCTATATAGGGAGGAAATCTTTTCTTTCAGTTTTTCATTCATCTCCATCCGCTCTGAAAAATCTTCCACCGTCATTTTCCAAACAGAATGAAGCTGAGAAGAACTTTTATTTTGGCGGTTCCATTCACGGAAAATATCCGTTGGATAAGTTAAAGCATATAAAAAGGCTGGGTCTGATTGATATTTTTTCAGTTGAGGTATTTGCCATAACATCGTAGCAGCGTCTTCTAAATGATTGGATATTCGATTTGCATACTGTAAATAATCAATGCACCTTGGAGCGCTGGCCATTAAGTCAAAATCGATTAAGGTTAAGGTGCCATCTGCTTTCCGCAAAAAATTATGATGAGCACAATCACCGTGAATGATTACTTTTTTTTCCTTATTCCACAAAGACTGATTTTTTTCAAAACCATCAAGGGCCCACTCACCCCAGCCAATCCACTCCTTAATAATCTCTTCGGAAACATATTGGCGAATATAAGAAAAGTTCTTTTTGAATAGCGATAACCGTTCTTTCCATTTTTTTGATTGATCAAAAACTGGCGCTTTAATATATAGATGTTCCGAAACATCATGGAAGCTTTCAAGTAACTGAATTCCTTCAAGGCGATCCTTTTGATTGGAATATCGGAATTTTTTCTTACTAGGTGGCAAATAGTCTATACTGCCATACCATTTCCCTTCAAATTGGAAAGGCATTAAATTCTGATGAATATAATACGTTTGAGTGAATCCCTTTTGTTTTAACAAAGAAGTCAATTCTCTTTGTCGATCCCACTTTTCAAAACTGTCAAATCCTTTAAGAATCAGCGGAGGATCCTTTTCAAAGGTAATTAAATAGACACTACTTTGAAGATGGTGGATATTCTTTGGCCTACGATTTAAATAAGAGAGGAGACGAGTGTAAAATACACTGCCTTGCTGATAATTAGTAGTCATCGCTTTCATCTACATAAGTTGGCATTCCAAACGTTTCAGGCGCACGAACGCCCCCGAATTGACCTGGTTGCCCCCCCATTTGTCCAGGTAACATTGCTTCCGGCTGACCACCAAATTGACCTGGCATCATTCCTGGTTGACCTCCAAATTGACCTGGCATCATTCCTGGTTGACCTCTATATTGGCCWCCCATCATTCCCGGYTGWCCTCCTTGYTGGCCTCCCATCATTCCCGGTTGACCTCCTTGYTGGCCTCCCATCATTCCCGGTTGACCTCCTTG
>NZ_JBFUIB010000784.1:0-1369 GCF_056402095.1 Peribacillus sp. P4_C12 | reverse complement strand
TAACAATGGCCTTGCTGAATAATCGTTCACTTATAAACACTATAGTTTTATAAATTTGAAATTGGGGACACCATTGTCGGAGGAAAAAGTTCAGTTGTCCACCAATTACTAATTATTCCTTTTATTGTTAAAGGAAAACAAAAAGAGAACGAAGAACTCCATTCCCTTTTTGACTAGATGATAACCTATTTGACGTTTTTTATTTAGTGGATTTTGGTTTAAGATCACCTTTATAAGATTCATGCTCAACGTATACGTTTATGTCTTTACCATCTTTGTCTTTGCCAGTTCTTTTATAGAAATTAGGCTTTTTCGTTGCTCCATTAAATGGCCCTTTAATGAAACAGCATGACTAACGTTTTTTAGGTAACGACAAAGAGAGGGTACCCCAAGGGAGTGACCTCACTATTATGTGGGGCTCTGACCTTTGGGATAGCCTCTCATTCTTAAACAGTTTTACTTAGTTTCAGATTCATTTTTGCCCATATCTTCAGTTAATTGTTCAAATGATCTGACCTTACCATGTGGATTCTGCGATTGCTTACGATCTTTCCATTGGCGTTCTTGTTGTCGCTTAGATTGTGTCATCTAAATAAGCTCCTTTACATAAAGTTCAGTAAACAGTTTAAAGCATGATAAGCCTCCGCCCTCAAGAATTAATGCATGCCATTCCACTCACCTTGATTTTTAGAAGCTTTTTCTTTTTTTGCTTTATTTTTATGTGCTTGATTAGCGTTTGCACTGCCAAATTCTTGAGAGAATTCTGAATCAGTTTTGCTTGAATCAAATCCTTGTTTGTTCTTTTGGTCTGCATCATTTTTCTTTGTTCGTTTTGCCATGGATACCCCTCCTTCTTATCTTTAGTATGAGATCAGAAAGAAGAAATATACCCCGAATTAAAACCGATAGTAACATGAATCTGTCATGTAATTCGGGTAAAAAACAAAGTGAATAATAAGTTCCAGTTCGGTTATTTTATAAGTTAAATACCTACAATGTTGCCGTTTTTACATAAGATGTTTGAAATTAACTTAACACCAGAATTCTTGACTTGGATTTCTACGAAACAATGGATACCCTAATGCACGAGATGGTTCACTTGAATAATCGGATACATGATGTTCAAGACGTTAGCAGGAGTGGGACATATCAATATAGAAGTCAAACTAATTTCCACTCACCACCAATAAAGGTAATGATTGACACTTTGGCAGTTTTTCCTTCTGATTTTTTCTTATCTATGAAGAAGTTTCTTTGAATACCAAAAATAATGATTCCAGCTGTTATATTTCCACGCCAAAGATTGCCACATTCTGCCGGTCAGGACCAAACACATGCCCGTTCCATTTCAATACGGTCTGTACAAATC
>NZ_JBFUIB010000783.1:0-1370 GCF_056402095.1 Peribacillus sp. P4_C12 | reverse complement strand
GAAATACCATCACGAACGGCGTTTAACCCAGGTAGCGATTTGATTACTGCACCGAATACTTACATTTAATCTGATCTTAAATTCCGTCTTACCATTTCGATTTTTTTCAGAAAATTCATATTTTTATAACGAAGAACATAGCAAGATAGTATTCATACTGAATTGTTTGTCTCTTTCAATCACGCCGATTACGATATAGACACTAGCCTTCCATGCTGCTTCTCCCAACCTTTCAGTTGTTTTACTTGGAACAGGAACTGAATTTTCCCAATAACAAAGCCAGTTTTTTTTCCTTCATGAGAGCAACTCCTTACTGTTACTCCAAGGCTGTATCCCCTCGGGTATCTGGGATTAGGAAAAACGACAATGTTAGCTCCTTTTTTCCTGATTCTGGGGTTAATGAAACAGCCTTTCCTGTACTTGCTTCTCGATTCATAATAACAGAAACAGCTTGGACGACACCTACTAACAAATACGCTTACTATTTATTTTTTTAACAGGGTGTCTTTCTAAGAACTTTTTAAAGCACTGTCCTAGGCATCCTCGATAAAATGGACCGATTCTATTTGGAATCRTTGATGAAGAATGTAATCACTTTCAAAATCTAATTTAAACTAGAGCTGGTTTGATCCAGAGAATATACATGCATTCACTAATTTACCTACATCCGACTCCCCAAGATCGAGCAACGCCCCCGCTACCTTGAATGATGCCGTCCTTGTTTTTTGCCAAAAAGCTACTACGGTGTATTCCTTAAATTAATAATAGATTATTGACATTATTCCATACTTTAGTGTTACCTTCTTGTTACCAGTCTCCAGAACTTCTTTCCCTTACTAGCTGGATGATCGTAATCAGTTGGCTGCTCTTTTAGCTTTTAAGTGATTGATTCTAAAATGAAAYCTTCCCGTTTAATGTCTCGTAGTTCTTTAAAAATCAATTCTTCTCTATGTCACCCTGTTATTTTTTATATGCCTCCCTCCCATGATTCCATATCCGATCACAATAGCAACATAAATTCATCATAGCTTGATTAAAGATAGTTATATAATTTCAAAGTTTTCTCATTTTTTAATACATCTCAATCCTATTATTATTTTCAAAAAAACTTTGCACCATGATTCGAATTGTAATCATGTATTTTAGAATTAGACCGCACCTAAACGGCCCTTGACCTGGCATTATTCTTGCATGTATTACCAATGAAAAAATTTAAGGAGTGATTTTCTTGTTTAATTTTAACCCTTCTGAAGAACAACAAATCATGATTGAAAAAGCAACTGCATTTATGAACGAGTTCGTTTACCCAAATGAAAAATATATGGTTCCACATCGCGGCCTGCCGGATGATATTTTAAAACCATTACAGG
>NZ_JBFUIB010000782.1:0-1371 GCF_056402095.1 Peribacillus sp. P4_C12 | reverse complement strand
TAAGGGGTCAAAGCAAGATTATCGTTTATGAGACAGGCAAAGGTGGAACTGGTGCAGAAATTCATATTGAAGAGCGGAATGACTTGCCGCGTGAACGACTAGGAAGGGGAGGCGTACACCATGTTGCCTTTCGTGTCGATAACGAAGAAGAACTGAGAAAATGGATAGAAAAATTAAATGAATCAAGTTTAATAAACTCTGGGTTTATTGACCGTTTTTACTTTCGTTCCCTCTATTTTAGGGAACCAAATGGTATATTGTTTGAACTAGCAACAGACGGACCTGGTTTTGCAACGGATGAAGAAGTGCAACACCTAGGAGAGTCTTTGGCCTTGCCACCCTTTTTAGAATCAAAAAGAGCGGATATAGAGGCGAATTTAAAACCACTAAATACAAAATCTACATTTTAATTGAATTGAAAGGTGGTTAACACCATGCGAAAGCAGACAAAAGGAATTCATCATATAACCGCCATAGTAGGTAATCCGCAAGAGAATGTGGATTTCTATGCAGGGGTATTGGGAATGCGAATGGTGAAAAAAACTGTGAATTTTGATGATCCAGGTACCTATCATTTATATTTCGGAGATGAATCAGGTTCACCTGGCTCCATCATCACTTTCTTTCCGTGGCCTGATGCATACCAAGGAAGAATTGGTTCTGGACAAGTAGGGATTACGACATATGTCGTTCCAGAAGGATCTATTGAATTCTGGGAACTACGTTTATCCAAATTTAATATTGAATTCGAGAAAGCCACCCGTTTCGGAGAGGAATATCTCGAATTTAACGATCCTCATGGTTTGCACCTTGAACTTGTCGCTCGTAAAGAGGGTAAAAATAGCGAGTGGTCATTTGGAGGTGTGCCTGCTGATAAGGCGGTCAAAGGGTTCGGTGGCGCGGTATTATTGACGGCAAAACCGGACAAAACGATGAAACTATTAGAAGAAGTGATGGGCTTGAAGAAAATTGCAGAAGAAGGGGATTTTATTCGCTTCAAATCCAATTCAGACATCGGGAATTTGATTGATATCAAAAAAACTATTATGCCAATTGGGAAAATGGGAGTAGGGACAGTACATCATCTCGCATGGCGTGCGAATGATTTTGATGATCATAAGGATTGGAGAGAGCATATCGGRAGCTTTGGCTATGGAGTGACACCTTTTACGGACCGTCAATATTTCGATGCCATTTATTTCCGTGAAGAAGGCGGCATTCTTTTTGAAGTTGCCACAGATCCACCGGGATTTGCTCACGATGAATCGAAGGAAACAATGGGAAGTAAATTAATGCTGCCACCATGGTTGGAAGAAAAGCGAGAAATTATGGAAAAAACGTTACTTCCGGCTGTACCAAGGGTTCTAAAGG
>NZ_JBFUIB010000781.1:0-1372 GCF_056402095.1 Peribacillus sp. P4_C12 | reverse complement strand
GGGAAGGGAATCATCAAGGACAAGCCCTACCTTCTTTTCCATTATATAAAATTGCTTATCCGTAATGGCTGGGTCATCACAATATAAAAACGGTTTTGGTGCCAAAGGAAAAACGGGATTAAGCTTGCCCAAAATCGTAAACTCTCGCTTCATGTCATGTGCATTTGGCGGGAGGTCTCCGAATGGTTGACGACGGAAAACACCCTCCCACTTTCCGATATTGATTTGGTACGTAATATTCGAGTAACCTGCAGAGAAAGCTTTAGCCTGCAGTGAATCATTCGGTAAAAAAGGAATATGTGAGCGGATGTAGTTTTCGATTAAGTTCCAATCAATTTGACTGGCTTGTGTTTTGGACTGGTTTTTGGACATTGGATTTCCCCCCCATAAACTCCTTGAGTTCCAGCTTGGCTACTACGCTGCGATGGACTTCATCCGGACCGTCATAGATTCTGGCAGTCCGTGCTTCACGGTRAAAGCCTTCAAGTGGCGTATCCCCTGTAATTCCGAGAGCGCCATGCACTTGAATGGCTCGGTCGATGACATCATGCAGCACTTTTGCTCCAAAATATTTGATTCTTGAGATTTCCTTACGAGCTTGATCACCATTGTCCAATTTCCAGGCAGCATGGAGCGTCATTAGACGAGCAGCTTCAATATCAGCAGATGAATCAGCAATGAAGTTTTGGATCGATTGGAACTCGGTTAGTGTTTTTCCACGTGTCACACGTCGAGAAGCGTAGTCAAGCATTAAATCGAAGCTTCGTTTCGAAACGCCAATCCAGCGCATTGCATGGGTGATTCTTCCTGGTCCAAGCCTTAGTTGGGCAAGCCTAAACCCTTCACCACGCTGTCCAAGAAGGTTTTCTTTAGGAATGCGGCAGTTCGTATACCGCACTTCACAATGGCCACCAGTATAATGATCGCCGATAATAGGTACTTCACGAACGATTTCAAAACCAGGATTATCAGAATCGACGAGAAACAAGCTGAATCTTTGATGACGTGGAGCTTCCGGATCTGTCATTGCCATTACAATGGAAAACGATGCACCAATAGCGCCTGTTGTAAACCATTTATGGGCATTAATGACCCATTCATCGCCCTCCAGTTCAGCTCGGGCCTGAAGTGTCGTAGGGTCCGATCCGGAAACTTCTGGTTCTGTCATCGCAAAGCAGGAGCGGATATCACCGTTGGCAAGAGGCACCAAGTACTTCTCTTTCTGCATCGGGGTGGCTGCCTTCCATAGAATTTCCCCATTTCCAGCATCAGGTGCCATAGAGCCGAAAATGTATGGACCAATTGGACTTCTACCGATTACTTCAGACAGTAAACCGAGGGAAACGAAGCCCATCCCCATTCCATTAACTTC
>NZ_JBFUIB010000780.1:0-1375 GCF_056402095.1 Peribacillus sp. P4_C12 | reverse complement strand
TAATACTTGAAACCCGGCTCTTCCATACATCATTCGTTTGATTGTTTTCAGACGGTTCACATGACCTTCTACTGGATCATTGCTTCATTCTTCCCGGATAGCTAATCTGACCGCAGCGATATCCTGTTGAATACCGCTGATGAATGTCTGGATGAACGGATTATCAAATGTCTTGTAATCTTCAGCCCACTTCTCCAATTTAGCATCTTCCTTTTCCTTCAGTAATTCTCTAAAGGAATATACAAGCTCATTGAGATTGCTTATCACGGGGAAGGTTTGGATCAATTGGGGATACAGCTCGGCAATTTGATTGATGCAATCTTTGTTTTCTGAATCCCAGAGTAGTTGAATGATCTTTTGCCGAAATGAAAAAGTCTTCTGACCGTGTCATTTTGTTTGTTTGCGTTCCTCTGCAATCATGGTATTCAAGGTGGAAAGTGATCCTGTAGAGCCTTGTGAGCGACATTCCTGCTCAATCTGCTTTGCCTTCTGTCCCTTCTTGACCAGTGAATGCACCAATGGACGGGTATTTTGGGAGAGGCGAAGCCCGTTGGTGGTTCTGTCTCTCTGTTTGTCACAAGTCTGAATAGACTGTGCCTCTCGAAATGTAGAGTTCCCTTGCAATGGCCTTCACACCATAACCTTTTGAAAACAAGGACTGAATCCGTTGAATGCGCACCCATCTTTTTTCTTCATTTTCTAAACGGATAAGATACTTTTACGTAGTGGTACTTCATTTGATTCGGCCATGACCACCTCTTCATGTTTAGGCTCCATTATGCAGGTACATGACTGAAAATTGCTTTTTTATCACAGCATCGAACAGTTGGCGAAGGATATGCCATTAGCCACCTGCAAAATGGTTGGCGAAGCGTTGGAAACTGCTTTCGCAGCCCTTTGAGTCATCCCGAGTAATCAAGCTGATCTCGGAATGTTTGGTTAACCACAGATATACCTATTCAGGTTTACGCGAATTGATCCAACGGCCTATGATTTTTCAAATCAATGAACACTGTACCATAGGACATCCGCTTCTTGAATGCAAAATCATCAATGCCTACGAAAGGGAGAGTGACCTGGTGCTCCAGCCATACCATGGTTCCAGTTGAAAACGTTGCAACTCCACGTTTTTTTTCTTCTTCACTCAAGCTGAGTATCTTATTGGCGGCTCCCTTTACTTTAAATGCTCCAACCTCATGAACATTTTCAAGCTTTTAAAAAAACAGGACGTCCAATTTTTTCTGATAGTATAGTAGATTGAATCAATGGAGTTCTACCTACAATTGAAGATTCGTTTTCTTGCTTCCCAAACTTCACGGATTTTCATATCTTTTCTTTCCTTTGTTAGTTTTGTATTAGTCATGTTGTCTTCCCC
>NZ_JBFUIB010000779.1:0-1378 GCF_056402095.1 Peribacillus sp. P4_C12 | reverse complement strand
ATATTCACCTTATTGAAGCGTCAGGTTCATTCGGAAAACTTAAACTTGAAATAGAAAATGAACCAATGCCAAACAATCCGAAAACGAGTTACTTAGCTGCGTTAAGTGTATTGGCTACTCTGCAAAACAAAGAAAAGAGTGTTCAAATTGGGTAATAATTGATTTAAGTCATGTCATGTTCATAGAGGGGAGACTACAAGTATGCTTAAAACTGATAAATCCATAGAAGAAATGTCGAAACAGCAAGTTGTTAGCTATTTGAACGAAACGGTCAAACCAGAGGAAGGAGTAATACCTGCTTACCTCCTAGGCAATCAAACGGTTTACGATATAGAACATGAAAAAGTATTTTTGAAAACATGGGTCTTTGTCGGTCATGAATCTGAAGTCCCGAACAAAGGAGACTACATGACACGTGACCTCGCCGGATATTCGCTCATTATTACACGTGATAATGAAGGGGGGATTCGTGCTTTTTATAATATGTGTACCCATCGTGGAATGAAACTTTGTCGGGCTGACAAAGGTAACAAGACTTTATTTACGTGTCCATATCATGGATTTAACTTTAAAAACACAGGAGAGCTTGTGGGTGTGCCACTTCAAAAAGATATTTATGGCGGGACGCTTGATCGTTCACAAATGGGGCTTCACCAAGTGAAGCTTGAATCCTATAAAGGTCTTTTATTTGGAACATGGAATGAAGATGTAGAGCCGCTTGAAGAGTTTCTAGGTGATATAAAATGGTATTTAGATATCCTTGTAGGACGGGCAGAAATGGAAGTAATCGGGGTCCCTCAACGATTTGTTGTTAGTTCTAACTGGAAAGTAGGTTCTGATAACTTTGTTGGTGATTCCTATCATACGATGGTCACACATGGTTCAATTGCAAAACTAGGCATGGTACCCAATGCAACGTATYCAAAGCGTGGTTTTCAAATTCATACGGAAAACGGACATGGACTAAACTTAGGAACACCTAACCCTGATTTTGCTTTCCCGGAAGAATTGAAAAATGAATTTAAAAGTAATTTGTCAGAAGAACAATATGAAGTGTTATCAAACTTAAAAAATATGATTGGAAACGTTTTCCCGAACTTATCATTTTTAATTTCTCATACAAAAATTAAAGACCAGTTTATCTCTAACACTTCAATTAGAATGTGGCGGCCAATTGGTCACAATAAGATGGAAGTAATCGCTTGGATGCTCGTTGAAAAAAACGCCTCTCAAGATTGGAAAGATCGTTCAAGAGATTCGTTTATCTTGACGTTTAGCCCATCTGGCATTTTTGAGCAAGATGACACGGAAGTATTTACGGACATTACTGAAGCCGCCCAGGGTCCGATGCCTTTTCTAAAGAATTTAACTTACAATT
>NZ_JBFUIB010000778.1:0-1381 GCF_056402095.1 Peribacillus sp. P4_C12 | reverse complement strand
ATCTCAACCTTTGAAGAAGAAGTATTCCAAAAAGAAGACGGTTGGACCTATGCTACAGAAAAAAGCTATGTAGCACAATTGGAACATACGATTATCCTTACTAAAAATGGTCCGATCATTGTCACACTTTAATTCAAGCATAGACGGAAAAGACTCGTATAAATATAAGTAGTTCGCATACCGTGTAGGAAACTTAAATGGAGTAACATATAAATTCGTAACAGTTTTAAAGAATGCTCGCATCTAAAAAAGAAGGATTCGATTGATGTATCCCACATCAACCCACTTAAAATAAGGGAGTTGCTTTAGCAGCTCTTTTTCTTTTGGAGCTAAAGGGGCAGGTTTGTTCAACAAAAAGTCATTTAAAAAGAGTAATGTTATACTTTTGAAAAGGGGGAAATTAAATGATATTGGAAGCTGTTATGCTACAAGTTAAGGAAGGTATGGAAGCAGAATATGAAGAAGCATTTCGTGGGGCATCAGAAATTATTTCTTCAATGAAAGGGTACATATCTCACGAATTACAGCGTTGTATGGAAGTTGAGGGGAAATATTTACTACTGGTGCAGTGGGAAACATTAGAAGACCATACAGTTGGATTTAGACAATCCAACGAGTATCAAGAATGGAAAAAGAAATTACATAATTTTTATGACCCATTTCCAACAGTTGAACATTTTGAGAAGGTTAAACTTTAATAGTTGTTCTTGAACTAACAGGTGCTTTAGTTTTAGAACAAGAGTTGCTACGACAACTTTTTAAGGGCGAACGGATGATTATTAAATAAAGAGAGTTATTACCCTCTTTATTTAATATCCTTTAAGAATTCTTCTAAGGAATCATATAATACAGATGGTTTCCATTCGCCCATGCCGTGTTCAGCAGTCAGAACAGGATAATTTTTATTATGTATATCCACAAATATTTGGTCTTCTAAATCTTCATCGTAACCTATAACAAACCAACTTTCTTTCCAATCGCATTCGCCACTGCCTACAAAGGAGTTACCTTCCTCATCTTCTCTATATCCTAGTTGAAAACAGATGAAAAGAAACGGAGATCGTTTCCTCTTCTACGCCCTCAAAATTTATTTCAATCTCATTAGTTTTGAGTGCTTCAAATCTTCTCTAAATCTTGATTTAACAATTTCCTTACCTCCCTTTTGACACATTGTCTATTTTAACTATATCTTTTTTCTTCAACTAACRGGTGCTTTACTTCAAWAAGGGAGTTGCTTYRGCAKCTYTTTTTTGTATGAAAACATATTCGTGAAAGGCCATACTAAAATAAGCCCACCATATTCTAATTTTTTGAAGGACGTAAATGTACTATGTCGTTATTTTAACTGGTTATGCAGTTTGTTGTTCTGATGGATCGATTG
>NZ_JBFUIB010000777.1:0-1381 GCF_056402095.1 Peribacillus sp. P4_C12 | reverse complement strand
GAGGATGTAGACCGCATGGTGGCTCACTTCCAAATGGATATGATAGGCGGACGTGATGCTGGCGAGGATAATCCTGCAGGTGGTTTGATTATGTATACCATTGATGGAATGAAAAACCTTGTGACGGACCTGGGTTCCTCAGCAGGGGCCAGAACGATGGATGTTGCGATTCCTTATGGACAGCTGGGCAGGAGTGACCACCAACCATTCCATGAGCTTGGCATTCCATCCGCCTTGTTTATCCATTCCCCTGTAGAGCCTTGGTATCACCAGCCTACAGATACACTGGATAAGATATCGAAAGAAAAATTGCAGCAAGCAGCTGAAATTGTCGGTGCCAGTGTGTATCAAATTGCCCGTCCGGAAACTCCGGCATTAACAAATGCACGTGTAGCTCCTGGCACGGTAGACTATGATTTTGATGACCGTCCGGTAGATTAAATACTTCATTGTACAGAATTACGAGATTAATAATGGATCTTGGAGAAAATCAGGAGGGCAGCTGTGTAGTTTACAGATGCTCTCTTCTTTTTATCGGCCAGCGCCTCGTGCTTAATTTTTTCACTATTTCTAAGCTCTAAGTCTAGTGAAAATCCTATATGAAATATGTAATAAAACATACATGCTTATCCAACTCCAATACCATTCCCACTGTAAATACTCACAGATACGGTAGGCATATCAGAGATAGCAAGCACATCTGACATAGCAACACATGATATGTCTAAGTTTTTTCCTATTTCGTACTCTGTTTCAAACGAATGAAGTGTTCATTTTAAATATCAAATAGATATTTTTGTTGTTATTTCCTAAAAACACTCTACTATAATAGTAGGGAGGTAGCATTTGCCATGAAAAGAATACTAGTGTTTCTAGCTACATTTATGTGTTTGTTATGGTTCCTTGCGCCATTTGTAAAAGGTCAATTTCAAGAGGAACCAAAAGTCTCGGAAACAAAGGCTGAGAATAAAAAGAAACTTAAAGCCGAAAACGCTTCATCTCACGCTCATACACCTGTTCCGAAACAAAAAGTAACGGCAGCAACCATAGGCGCTGGGGGAGATATTTTAATTCACGATAGGGTGTATATACCCGCCCGCAAGTCAAACGGCTCGTATGACTTTAATCCGATGTTCCGATTTGTGAAGCCCTATCTGGGAAAAACGGATATTACGGTGGCTAATCAGGAAACGATGATTGGCGGGAAAGAAATAGGGCTTTCCTCATATCCTTCCTTTAATTCACCAGTAGAGGTGGGAGATGCTCTAAAGGCAAACGGGGTTGATCTCGTGACAATCGCCAATAACCATACACTTGACCGAGGAGAAAAGGCCATTTTGAATGCGCTTAACCACTGGAACAGTATTGGGATGCCTTATAC
>NZ_JBFUIB010000776.1:0-1382 GCF_056402095.1 Peribacillus sp. P4_C12 | reverse complement strand
AAGTGACGGATCATACATTGGTTGCCCCTTTTTTCCGCCATATGCAAATGTCCTGGCAATCCCAATGGCACCAATCGCATCCAAACGGTCCGCATCCTGAACAATTTCCGCCTCAATAGAAGGAAGTTGTACGTGTCCAGAACTATAAGAAATTGTGGTGATAATCTGTTTAATATCCTTAACAGTTTCTACATCCAAGTTAATTTCCCTAAACCAGTCATCCAACTTTCTCCAACCTGCATCGACATTCTGATTTAATTTATCATCCGGAATATCATGAAGGAGAGCCGCCAATTCAATGATAAATTCATTTCCTTTTTTTTCTTCTCTTGCAATATGTAAAGCCAGCTTTCGAACGCGATCGATATGGAACCAATCATGACCACTGGCATCAGAATTCAAATGGTTATATACATACTTTTCCGTAAGTTCAATTATAGTTTGTTTCATTTCACCACTCCAAGTCCATTCTATTTTACCATGGTTCTTATTAATGTGCCTTAATCTTCATTGAACCAACTGATTCCAATCGTTTGTTCACCGGTATGCACCCCTATCGCACTGCCGAGTGGAGATACATGCGTCTTTACATTAGGAAATTCTTCAGAAATCATTGCTTTCCAATTCTGGGTCTGCTCCGACAGCACTCCATATAATATAGTGCATTCTTTCACTTTTCCTGTTGCAAATGATTTGCGAAAATCGCTAAAAATTTGTTTTTCCGCTTTTTTTAGGTTTCGAGGTTTCGATTTAGTATGAAGCAAACCATCTTCAATTGAAATGATGGGTTTAAAACTTAATAGACTTCCGAGAAAATATTGGGCATTTGTTAACCTACCACTGCGGTACAGCTGATCTAAAGAACCTATTAACACATAGGTTTCATGGCTATCTGCATATTTTCTTGTTTTAACGAAAGCTTCATCAATTGAGTGACCATTTTCAACATAATACATGAGCCGTTTCAGTATTAATAGCATCGGAAAAGAAATTAGTAATGAATCAAAAACATCTACAGGTATCGTAACCATATGTGCGGCCTGCTGGCTAGCCGAAACTGTACCGCTCAGTTTACTGGAAAGATGAACGGAAATGACTCTATCATAGCGTTTTTCAAGCATCTTATATAACTCATAAAATCTCCCCACAGACGGCTGGGAAGTAGTCGGGTTTATCTTTTCTTCATTCATCCTGCGATATAATTCCTCAGATGAAAGGTCGATACCATCTTCATATTCCTTGCCATCAATGATGACAATCATCGGAACTACATATACATGTTCATTTAGTGATAATTCTTCATCTAATAATCCTGTACTGTCCGTTACCCATGCAATTCGTTCCATAGTTTACCTCCTGAGTAAAATAGTTGTTCTTTATTA
>NZ_JBFUIB010000775.1:0-1382 GCF_056402095.1 Peribacillus sp. P4_C12 | reverse complement strand
GTATTTGAAGGTAATTTTCCACCCATACGCAAGTTTCCTTCGGCTACAAAATTCCCTACTTCACCTCGTGGAGCAAATCCATATGCCTCTAACTGACGAAGGACAACCCAGCTATAACAGTCATAAATAGAAGCAACATTAATATCTTCAGGTTTTACATCAGCCATTTTATATACTTCAGGGGCAACATAGTCTGCTGCTACTTCAGTTAAATCATTCCAATAATGTGCATGTGACACACACTGTCTAGCTGATAAACCCATGATGTATACTGGCTTGGATTTGCAATCTTTAGCTCGGTCTGCTGATGTAACAATAATCGCATTTGCTTCATCAGATTCCAGACAGAAGTCATGTTTTTTAAACGGATAACTTAAATATGGTGTTTTCTGATATTCCTCCATCGTTAAAGGTTTACCGTAAAAGTAAGCTTTAGGATTCCGTTGAGCATGTTCATAAAAACTTAAGCAAACATGTCCAAGATGCTCCTGGGTAAGCCCAGTTTCATGCATATGACGAGTTGCAAAAAGTCCGAACCATTGAGCTGGACTACCAGCTCCGTAAGGAATGATAAAGCTTCCACCTTCAATGGCTGATTGAAGCATATTTACATCCCATCCGCCTCCGCCCATGCGCACACCAGAACGACCATTCATAGAACGATAAATCAACACTGTATTTAATTGGCCTGTTTCAATAAGTCCAACGGCATCAGCAATCAACATTTCCGTACTGCTTCCTCCACCCATAATATCTTTTACATATTTCGGACGGACCCCTAAATATGTTGCTAACTGATGTGATGTACAAGAATCATTTTCTGAATAACTCATAAAACCATCAATATCTTTCGCTTGAAGACCAGCATCATTCAATGCAGCTCGTGCTGCATCCAATGCCAAATGTAACGGAGTTGTGCCCGAATTCTTGGAACGCTCGCTTTCTCCTACACCAACTATGGCATAGCGATCTTTTATGCTTCCCATAAAAAATACCTCCCCTTTGATTGCTTAAAAACTACTTACTGAAACTGTAAAACTACTTGGCCTGAACCAACTACCTGCTCTGGTTCCTTTTCAGCAATAAGGTCAAGTCTGACAAACCGCTGACCTTTTTCTTCATAAACATTATTTACAAACGCAGAACAAGTAATTTGGTCTCCTGGTATAGTTACAGCGCCAAATCTCATTCTAAAGTTAGACGGCATCGCTGTATCACCAGCTAGTTTCATTACATATTCACCTAAAAATCCCATTACCAGCATTCCGTGAGCAATCACACCTTGCATTCCGATTTCCTTTGCGAAGGCATCATCTGTATGTAGCGRGTTAAAATCTCCTGAAGCACCTGCATATTTGACTAGTTGCACCTTTGTTACTGCC
>NZ_JBFUIB010000774.1:0-1385 GCF_056402095.1 Peribacillus sp. P4_C12 | reverse complement strand
GTATGTTTACCGCGCTGGAACGATTGGTACAGTAGCTGAAAAAACGGCGTATGGCTATGTAAAAGGTTATTCTACCGACAATAATATCCATATGCGGGGCGCTGAGACTGACCGTCTTGTTGCTGGATGTACAGGAGTAAAACGGACTACTGGACAGCATCCAGGTGGAATCATCGTTGTTCCGGATTACATGGATATTTATGATTTCACACCTATTCAGTTCCCAGCGGATGACCGAACTTCCGAGTGGAAAACGACTCACTTTGATTTCCATTCAATTCACGATAATATATTAAAACTTGATATTCTTGGTCACGATGATCCGACTGTAATCAGGATGCTTCAGGATTTGAGCGGTATCGATCCAAAAACGGTTCCGACAGACGATCCTGAAGTAATGAAAATATTCAGCAGTACCGAATCATTAGGAGTAACCGAAGATCAAATTATGTGTAAAACTGGAACGCTCGGTATTCCCGAATTTGGTACGCGTTTTGTTAGGCAGATGCTTGAAGACACGAAACCTACCACATTTTCCGAGCTTGTCCAGATATCCGGATTATCTCATGGTACCGATGTATGGTTGAGTAATGCTCAGGAGTTAATTCACAACCGAATATGTACACTTAGCGAAGTTATCGGTTGTCGGGATGATATTATGGTCTATCTGATTTATCAAGGGCTCGATCCTTCCCTGGCGTTTAAAATTATGGAATCAGTACGTAAAGGGAAAGGGCTATCTGAGGAATTCGAAGCAGAAATGAGAAAAAATGAGGTGCCGGAATGGTATATCGATTCATGTAAAAAGATTAAATACATGTTCCCGAAAGCCCATGCTGCAGCCTATGTTTTAATGGCTGTCCGGATTGCTTATTTTAAAGTGCATTTACCTTTATTATATTATGCCGCTTATTTCACAGTTCGTGCCGATGATTTTGAAATCGATGCGATGACGCGGGGATCTCAGGCGATCAAAACTAAGATTGAAGAAATCAATGTAAAAGGATTGGATGCTTCTACTAAGGAAAAGAATACATTGACGGTTCTTGAACTTGCCTTAGAAATGTGTGAACGCGGATACAGCTTTGCTAAGGTGGATTTGTATAAATCTAGTGCAGACCAATTCATAATTGAAGGTAACACGTTGATTCCACCATTCAATTCAATACCAGGTCTTGGAACAAATGCGGCCATCAATATCGTTAATGCACGTAAGAATGGAGAATTCCTCTCGAAAGAAGACCTACAACAGCGAGGGAAAGTATCCAAGACGATTCTTGAATACCTTGATAAACAAGGCTGTCTAGAGTCTCTGCCTGAACAAAATCAGTTATCTTTATTTTAAAAGAGAAGCTGATGATAAAAAGGAAGAAACAGACATGATA
>NZ_JBFUIB010000773.1:0-1388 GCF_056402095.1 Peribacillus sp. P4_C12 | reverse complement strand
AAATGTTTCTAAGTCCCCGGTTCCAATTACACCCAAACCAAGTAGCAATTTGTCTGATTGGATATAGGGTTTTTCATTTATCAGTTTCATTTGTTCAGCTGTATAAGGATAAACGGCTCCATTCACTTTTAAGGTAAACGGTCCCTTCTTTTCTTCTTTTATTTCTTTTGGTTTTTTCGATTTATAGGATACATTATACACTCCTTGAACAGTTCCTTCTCTCGTATTGTCGGCTCCTCCATACATTTTCCCCTTTTCATAATCAAAAATAACAGCTTGCACATTTCCGATATGTTGGGGTTTTTCTTCATAAACATGGCCTTTTGCCATTAACTCCAACCTTGTATTTTGTTCAATTCCCGGTTCCCATCTAACTGTCGGATAACCAGCGGAATAAATACGTGGCGCAAGTATCGCATCTTGAATTAGCATTTGATGATCAAGCACATTCATAATCGTTTCAGATACCGATGCGATTATCGTCGCCCCGCCTGGTGAACCAATGGCCATGAAGGGATTACCATCTTTTAATACGAAGGTCGGGGACATACTGCTTCTCGGTCTTTTTCCTGGCTCTACTTGGTTAACGCCACCGGGAGTCGCATCAAAATCCGTCATTTCATTATTAAGCATGAATCCATAATCAGGTACCATGATACCTGATCCGAATACTTGCTCGATTGTAGTCGTATAAGCAACCATATTTCCCCACTTATCCATGACAGAAAAGTGAGTCGTTTGTCCGATCGGAGTTTTCTCTTCTTTTACCTTCTCCATTGAAGTGGGTTCTGTGCCCTCATACTTCCATGGATCGCCTTCTTTTACATCAGCCGTTGATCTATTTGGATTAATGAGTTTTCTTCTTTCTTTTATATAATCTTCATCCAATAGTCCTTTTGTTGGTACATCATAAAAATCTTCATCTGCCATATAGGCAGCGCGATCGGCAAAAGCTAGATGCATGGCTTCGGTTAGATAATGAAGATATTCAGGGGAGTTCGCCCCCATCTTTTGTACATCGAATCCTTCCATTAGCTCCAGGATTTGTTGGACAGTCAAGCTGCCTGAACTTGGTGAAGCTGCCCCTGCCAATTCGTATCCTCTATATTCCGATCTAATCGGTTCTCTTTCTTTCACCACATAATTCTCTAAATCCTCTGTTGTCATTGTTCCTTCGCGTTTTTGCACTTCTTTGGTAAGTGCTTTACCAATTTGGCCACTATAAAATACTTCCGATCCTTGTTTTTTAATTAATTTCAGCGTCTTTGCCAGATCTGGTTGAACGAGGGTATCTCCCTCTTTCAAGGGTTGGCCGTTAGGAACAAACACATTTGCTGCCGCTTGATTATTTTGAAGTTTTTTTACATTTTCATCGATGTATTGAGCTG
>NZ_JBFUIB010000772.1:0-1389 GCF_056402095.1 Peribacillus sp. P4_C12 | reverse complement strand
GACACAAAGAGTAAACAAATACCTGCTATCTTTTTCGCATCCAATGGAATACGTACCCCACCCAATAAGCCAAAATGATCAATGACAGCTCCAATCAGTATTTGTCCTAAAATAACCCCAACTAAAGTAGGGGCCACTCCAATTTGAGGGACTACTAAGACGATGACTATGACATAAATGGCCCCTAAGAGACCACCTATCAGTTGCCATTTAGGTACAGAAGTGACAGCTGAAATATTTCCATTTCCTGCAAACAAAACAATAAATAATAAAGCAAGTGTCCCGATTCCAAAAGAAATGAAAGAGGCTTCAATTACCCCTACTTTTTTTCCTAAACCGCCATTTATCTGTCCTTGAATTGCTATTGTAATGCCGCCTAGGACCGCAAGTAACGGAAATAAAATTTTCACAATAAATATGCTCCTTTTCATGTCCAGTGGACGTGATGATGAATTCATTTAATTTTATCATGAAAAATATGTATAGATTCCCTTATTTATCAAAACAAATGGTAATATGCAGATTCTTTCTTTATATACAAAAAAAGGTCCAAATGGCCAGCCCGGATATCCTTTTACATCTTTTTATTAAACTATTTATCAATGATTCTGCCTTAATTAATTAGGGAAACTGACTAAACTAGGTGATGTATCAGCTTAAACTCCGTATATAGCAAGGAAAATATCACGGCATCATGCGATTGATTACGAAGAAATATATAATTTCTAAGATTCCCCTCTTGCTTAAAACCAAATTTCTTTAAGAGGTTAGTGGATGCAATATTATCAGGGAAGGTTAATGCAGCCATTCGATGTAAGTTTAATTCTTCAAATGAATAACGTAATACTTCTCTGACAGCTTCCGATGTAAAGTGTTTCCTCCAATAATCCGGATGGATTTCATACCCGATTTCAGCACGTTTATTAGATATGCTCAAATGATTAAGACCAACAGTACCAATAAATTTCCCGGAATCTTTCACCACTACTCCCCATCGAATCCCCCTTTTGTTTATATATGCACTTTTAAACGAGTCTATTAATCGTCGAGCCTCTTCCACTCGAATTAAGCTTTCTATCCCATCATATTTGGTTACTTCATCTTTTGAGAGAATTTCAAACAGACTTTCCGTATGCTGGTGACCTATTTCTATTAAACGCAACCTCTCTGTTTCTAACTCTTGAAATCTCATCCTACAATCCCCCCGTGGATTCACTATCTTCTTTATTCTATTTATGAAAAAGAGATACCTGCATTAATGGACAATACTTTTCATTAATTTCCTTTCCTTAAGGTATAATGCAGAATCGGGATGCCCGCCCTTAGTAATCAAATCTCTAATAATTTGTGAGAGAATAACACTGTAAACCGTTCCGTTCCAACCATACC
>NZ_JBFUIB010000771.1:0-1391 GCF_056402095.1 Peribacillus sp. P4_C12 | reverse complement strand
ATTCACAATGGCCCTGGGGATAACTTTTTCAGCCGCCTCTGCAACTGATGGGATTTCACTAACCGCAAAGCTGGGATAAAAACTCTATTTTGCGGAAGGACACTTATGGGGTGAAAGTCTCTTGTTATTCGAGGAAGGAAAAGATCTGCAGATTTAATTTTGCATGGACAGTCATGTTATACGCCGTAGTTATGTATTTCGTTTATGGATATAAAGAATTTGGCGAAGAGAATTTATAGTCGCTCAGTAATGACTGCAGCAAAGGACAATCTTTCAGACACCTGGGTTAACATAGTAAAGGTAGTATGAATTATCGGTTCACATTTTAACCACAAATTGTAGCTTTCAAAATCCCTGCTTTTAAAGCAGGTAAGGAAAAAAGAAGCTGTTTAATAGTTGTTTAGTGTAAAAATACTCTGGAAATGAGATATCTCCAGAGTATTTTTTCTTTATGTAAATACTCTCGCATTGATTTTATGTAATGCCCAGTATGAAAAGCAATCTTTTTAACAAAGATTGCTTTTCATTACTTTACTTTCTTCTCTAGATAATCTGGAAAGATTAGATGACCATTTTTTTACCGGAATTTAATTCCACTTCCTGTTGAGGTGTATTTACTTGCTTGTTTTTCTTCACCTTAAAGTGATAAACAGCATAACAACCAAGGAAGAACGATCCGCCGCAATAAAGGGCCATCCGCTGTTCAGGAACAAATGCTAGACTAATCATGACGATGCAGTTTGCTATTAAGGCAAGAATGGGAATGAATGGATATAGTGGTACTTTGAATTTTAAATTTTCTACCTTTCCACCCTTACGGATATATGATCTTCTAAAAGCAAGAAGAGAGGCCGCGATGGCAATCCAGCCAATTTGTGCTCCTAATCCTGCAAGGGAGAGAAGAAAAACAAACACTGTTTTTGCAGCTACTACACTTGAAAGTAAAGACAACCCGGCTATTGCAAGGGTGATAAGTAATGCATTTAGTGGAATTCCTCTCTTATTTACCATACCGAGCTTTGGACTTGCCATTCCTTCTCTAGAAAGAGAATACAGCATTCGTGTCGCCGCATAAAGGCCGGAGTTTGCAACTGACAGCAGAGCCGTGAGAATGATAAAGTTCATAATGTCCGCCGCATAAGGCACTCCTATGCTATCTAGTACAACAACGAATGGACTTTCAGCGATTCCTGCTTTTTCCCTTGGAATCAATGCTGAGAGTACAGAGACTGAAAGCACAAAGAAGAAAAGAGTTCGCCAAACGGTTTGTTTGATAGATTTTGGTATGACCTTTTCTGGGTTTTCACTTTCTCCTGCTGCAATTCCGATTAACTCTGTGCCCTGGAATGAAAAGTTCACTGTAATCATTGTAATAAGTAGGGCCGATATCC
>NZ_JBFUIB010000770.1:0-1393 GCF_056402095.1 Peribacillus sp. P4_C12 | reverse complement strand
CCACTATACTTACTAAAAGTGGTGACACGATCAAGAGAGTGATGTACCCTCTAACTCGTGGTGAACTTTTTGCCATTGTCATTGCTACTGGATAACCTAGAAATAGAGAAACTAAAACCGAATATAAACTGATTTTCACTGTCAACCATAAAGAAGACAAATAGTAACTATCCGTAAATATTTGTGTATAGTTTTTCAAGCTATATACTGCATCTGCCCCACCAAGATTATCAGTTGAAATAAAGCTTAAATATAGAATGTATAGCATTGGAATGACAAAGAAACCAAAGATAAATAATAAAATAGGTGTTAAAAGGAGTAGTCCAGGTATCCAAACTTTTCTTTTTTTGAATTTAGGTTCTTTTTGTGGCTCTATTGGATTCATATCCTTTTCTATTTCTTGACTAGCATAACTTCTGATGGGCTCCATCCGATATACACCTCACTCCCATTTTGCCATGAAGAATTAAAAGAAGAAGTCAAAACTTGAACACTTTTCCCTTGTAATAAAACATTAATTTCCCATGACGTACCAAGATAATTAATTTGACTAATCTTGGCTTTATGATAATCAAAAAGTGATAAAGCGGTTTCTTCTGCAGAAACAATTTGTACCTTTTCGGGTCTAATATACATCTTCACCTCATCCCCAGCTTTCAAATTGCTATCATTTCCCATGATATTATCTGCATCAACATGAGTGATATCATCACCTATTTTGACTGAAATTCTCCGCTTATCCACTTCTGAAACTTTACCTTCAAAACAATTTGACTTTCCAATAAATTGAAAGACGAATTCTGTCTTAGGATGATTGTAAATATCAGTTGGAGTACTGATTTGTTCGATTTTCCCTGCATTCATAACCACTACTCGATCTGACATTGATAGCGCTTCTTCTTGATCATGTGTTACAAAAATAGTTGTTACCCCAATTTCCTTTTGTAAACGTTTAATCTCTGCTCTTAGCTCATGGCGTAACTTAGCGTCAAGATTTGAAAGCGGCTCATCAAGTAAAAGGAGTTCTGGCTCAACTACARGTGCCCTGGAAATAGCTACACGTTGACGTTGCCCTCCTGATAATTCTCTCGGATAACGATTTTCCAATCCTGACATTTTTACTAATTCAAGTGCTTTACTTATTTTCTTTTTTTGTTCAGCTTTACCTACTTTTCGCAACTTCAATCCAAAGCTGAGATTTTCATAGACTGTCATATGAGGAAAAAGGGAATAAGTTTGAAAAACCATACCTAAATCTCTCTTATATGGCGGAACCTTTGTTACATTGTTCCCTTTAATATAAACCTCACCTTGATCTGCATCGAGAAAACCTGCAATAAGATTTAAGGTTGTCGACTTTCCACATCCAGAAGGACCAAGAAGAGTAAGTAAC
>NZ_JBFUIB010000769.1:0-1395 GCF_056402095.1 Peribacillus sp. P4_C12 | reverse complement strand
GTTCAGGAGATACTACCGGTCGGCACAGGAAAGAGTCAAGAATTGACACCTGAAGGATTATTTACGGTTAAGGTCAAAGCGGTTAATCCCTATTATCGAAAAAAGAATATTCCGGGTGGCGACCCTAGGAATCCACTTGGATCAAGGTGGATTGGATTTGACGCACGAAATACCGATGGCAGGATTTATGGGATACATGGTACAAATCAACCTGCATCAGTTGGAAAATATATTTCAAATGGCTGCGTACGAATGCATAAATCCGATGTAGAGCGTTTGTACGAAAAAGTCCCGATTGGATCAAAGGTGTTAATTACTATATCAAACGAGGATTTTAAAACATTGGCAAAAAAATATGGAGCCATTAAATAAAGAAGAGGGAAGCTTTTGGCTCCCCTCTCCCTTCCGGATATCTATTACAAAAGAAATGCAATACCTGATAATAAGGTCGTTAATATCATCGAGATAAGCATTAAATACACAACGATCTTTCTTATCTTTTTATTTCTCATTATGCTCTCTCCTCAAAACAGTTTGATTAATATTATTTTAACTTGAACATTTAGTAGAAACAAGCAAAAGTATAATGTTCTTATTATTCCGAAAGTTAAAGGCTTTTCAACCAGATTAGTAGAATTTTAATAGAGTTGTCTAATAGTACATAGCATAAAGGGGTTTATTTGAATGATTAAAAATATCGATCATATCGGCATAGCTGTTAAGTCACTTGATGAAACTTTGCCGCTTTACACTGATACGCTGAAGTTGGAGCTCGAAGGAATTGAGACAGTAGAAAGCCAAGGCGTTAAAGTGGCATTTATTTTAGCGGGAAATACTCGTTTAGAGTTGTTGGAAGCGTTGTCACCAGAAAGCCCAATTGCCAAATTTATCGAAAAACGCGGCGAAGGTATTCATCACGTTGCCCTAGGTGTAGAACATATCGAAGATCGGATTAAAGAAATTAAAGAATCAGGCATTCGAATGATTGATGATACCTCAAGAAAAGGAGCGCACCATGCTGATGTTGCTTTCGTTCACCCTAAATCAACAGCGGGTGTATTATATGAGCTTTGTGAAAGAGCTGAATCAAAGGAGGAGCAGAAATGACAGACATATATGAAACAATTAATGACTTATACGACAGACGCCGAAAAGTAGAACTAGGTGGCGGTGAAGAAAGAATCGATAAGCAACATGAGAAGGGTAAACTTACAGCAAGGGAAAGAATTGAACTTTTAGTGGACCCAGGCACGTTCATTGAACTAAATCCTTTTATCAAACATCGTAATACTAATTTTGGTATGGAAAAGGCAGAAGGGCCAGGAGAAGGGGTTGTCACTGGTTACGGAAAAGTCAATGGGCGCGATATTTATTTGTTCTCACAAGACTTTACCG
>NZ_JBFUIB010000768.1:0-1396 GCF_056402095.1 Peribacillus sp. P4_C12 | reverse complement strand
TTACATGGGTATGTTCGATAATGCGGGGGGCTGATAGGTGATCTGCATCACTCGTGGTATGAGCATCTGTGATGAGGGTGACGTTATAATCTAAATCAAAGGCTCCTCGACACGTAGAATCAACACAGAATTCCGTCTGTGCACCACAAATGTAGATGTGCGTTGCGTCTAGCTTGTCGAGTGTTTGTTTTAAAGGTGTGTGAGTAAATGAATTTGGCACGGTTTTATAGATGGTAACCTCTTGATGGAGGGGCTTCTCAAGTCGTGGGTGAAACTGCCATCCAGGTTCGCCCTTACTCATCGGACCTTCTGGATATTCGTGTTGAATATATATAATCGGTATCTGTTGCTCTCTTGCACAACGAATTAATCGGTTAATTTTGTCAATTGTCTTATCGCGTTTATACCCGTGTTCAACAACGGCCGTTTGCACATCAATGACAACTAATACTTTCTTTCCCAACCGTAAACATCTCCTTATTTCACTTATTTTTATAGTAACAAAACTCTTATTCGTTAAATATTAAGAAGTGATATTATTCTTAGTTTATTTAGCTATACTGCCTAAATATACCTTAAATAACCTTAACATAAAGAAAGAGCACAATTCTTGCTACAGAATTGCGCCCATTGCGGGAATAAGTAAGGCACAATTTCTTTGTTTGTCTATTTAATATAAAACTTCTTATGGGCAATGAAAAAACCACAGAAACTGCCTGGCCCTCCAAGCAACTTCTGGGGTTGAAAATAACGACGTTTTTAATTTTCAAATGGAACTATATATCAATTTGGGAAATTTAAACGAAGTTATCAGATAGCCATCCTTATCCCCAGATGCCGTTCAAGTTTTCTTTTTACTCGTTGGAGAGCATTATCAATCGACTTTACATGCGTGTTTAGTTCTTCAGAAATTTCAACATATGATTGTCCATCCATATATAAGGCCAACACTCTTCTTTCCAAATCACTAAGCAATTCTGATATTTTTAGTTCTATATCATCAGCTTTTTCTTTGTTAATGATTAATGCTTCCGGATTCGTTATTTTTTCACCGGATATCATATCCATAAGCGTATAGTTAGATTCTTCATCATAAAGAGGCTTGTCAAGAGAAACATACGAATTTAGAGGTGCATGCTTTTGACGAGTAGCCGTTTTGATCGCGGTTATAATCTGTCTAGTGATACAAAGTTCAGCAAAAGCTTTAAAAGAAGTCATCCTGTCCTCTCTAAAGTCACGAATAGCTTTATATAGACCAATCATTCCCTCTTGAACAAGATCTTCTTTATCTGCGCCAATTAAAAAGTATGGGGTTGTCTTCGCACGAACAAAATTCTGATATTTATTAATTAAAAAAGCCAATGACTCGCTATCTCCACTATGAACCATCTTTACC
>NZ_JBFUIB010000767.1:0-1401 GCF_056402095.1 Peribacillus sp. P4_C12 | reverse complement strand
AACCTATCAGGTGGACAAAAACAACGACTCTCGATTGCAAGAGCACTCATTCGAAAACCAGATATTTATATATTCGATGATAGCTTTTCTGCACTTGATTTCAAGACAGATGCCAACCTTCGTGCAGCCCTGAAAGATGAAACAAAAAATGCGACGGTATTACTTGTTGCACAGCGTGTTAGTACGGTTGTAGACGCTGACCGAATCATCGTGTTAGATGAAGGACACATYGTAGGCATGGGTACACACCAAGAGTTGCTTAGTACAAACGACGTATACCGTGAAATCGCCTTATCACAGCTCTCAGAGGAGGAAATTGCATGAGTAATCAAAAAAAACCTCAAAGCGGCGGGCAAATGGGGCATGGCCCTGGTGGCGGTAACATGATGATGATGGGTCAAAAAGCAAAAGATTTTAAAGGAACACTAAGACGTCTCTTGGCTTATTTAAAACCCCGACGCAACAAATTAATTGCCGTGTTCTTCGCTGCAATCATGAGTACAATTTTTATGATTGTAGGGCCAAAAATCATGGGAACGGCGATTACAGAATTATTCGAAGGAGCTTACGGGAAATTCCAAGGAATACCAGGAGCAACTATTAACTTTGATAAAATTGGCCAGATTCTTCTACTACTTGCTGGACTGTATGTCTTAAGCAGTCTTTTCAACTATGTACAACAATACATTATGTCTAGTGTTGCACAAGATACAGTATATGATCTTCGAGAAGATGTTAATAAAAAGCTTGAGAAACTTCCTCTCAAATATTTTGAAGGACGTCCTAACGGAGAAACACTAAGCCGAATGACAAATGACATTGATACAATCGGGAGCACCCTTCAACAAAGCTTAACGCAGTTCATCACATCAATTGTAACAATTTTGGGGATTATCATTATGATGCTTTCGATTAGCCCGTTATTGACATTAATCTCGATTGTCAGCTTACCTTTGTCAATATTTGCAATTCGGCCCATTTTAAAAAGATCCCAAAAACATTTTGCCGATCAACAGCGCACACTTGGACAATTAAATGGTCACATTGAAGAAATGTATACTGGCCATCAAGTCGTTAAAGCATTCGGACATGAAAAAAAGGCAAGCGCCCAGTTTGTTTTGGTTAATGAAGAATTGTATAAAGCGGGAAGGAAAGCACAGTTTATATCTGGTATCATCATGCCTATGATGTTCTTTATCGGAAATTTGAGTTATGTCCTTATCAGCGTTGTCGGCGGGATATTGGTAACGCAACGTTCGATCTCAATTGGTGATATTCAAGCATTTATCACATATTCAAAGCAGTTCACCCAGCCGATCACACAAACAGCTAACATTGCAAACATTATTCAGTCGACGGTTGCTGCAGCTGAGCGTGTCTTTGAGCTACTCGATGAAGAAG
>NZ_JBFUIB010000766.1:0-1404 GCF_056402095.1 Peribacillus sp. P4_C12 | reverse complement strand
ATCTATATACGATTGCCTTATTATTTCTTTTAAGTACAAACGGTCATCATTTGCTTTTGGATGGAATTTTTTATAGCTATCAGTTCATCCCGATTGATCAATTATTTGTGCTCTTTGGGGACCAGGCATTAATAGAGTACTTGGCCAAAGCATTTAGTAAGACATTCATGATTGCGTTTCAAATGTCAATTCCAGTAGTGGGCAGCATTTTTTTAGTGGATGTCACGCTTGGCATTCTGGCAAGGACAGTTCCCCAATTAAATGTATTTGTTGTCGGAATTCCAGTGAAAATTATAGCAGGTTTAGCGGTTATAGTGATAGTCATGGGGATGATGATGACGGTTGTTACCCAACTTTTTAATTTCTTACTTGTGACGATGCGTCAGTTAATGCAGCTGATCGGAGGCGTATAACATGGTGTGGATTCAGCTGAATTTACAGTTTTTCGCTGGTGAAAAGACGGAAAAGGCGACTCCAAAAAAACGTCAGGATTCGAAGAAAAAAGGACAGGTAGCTAAAAGTCAGGATGTAAATACCTCTGTGAATTTAATTGCTGTGTTTTCGGTGCTATTGATGATGGGACCTTATATGTACAATCATCTTCTCGGTCTCATGAAAGAATATCTGCAACACTTTACGATTGCAGGATTCAGTGAGGAAAATATACAAATTACCATGATAGAGGTTTTGAAGGAGATGGGGCTTGTCCTCGGTCCTGTTTTTGCAGCAGCGGTGATTGCAGGAATTTTGGCTAATGTGATGCAAATTGGGTTTATGTTTTCTACTGAGTCAATTCAGTTTAAACTTGAAAAATTGGATCCTATTAAAGGATTCAAACGTATTTTTTCCTTGAGGGCCATTGTTGAATTATTGAAATCCATTCTTAAAATATCATTTGTAGGTTTAGTTGCCTTTTATGTACTTTGGCAGCGTATGGACGAGATTATGATTTTATCCCAGATTTCTGTGGAAGAAGCAATGGCAACATTGGCAGATATTACGATAAAGGTAGGGTATTATGCTGCCGTGGCTTTATTGTTCATTGCTCTATTAGACTATTTGTATCAAAAATATGACTTTGAAAAAAACATCCGGATGTCCAAACAGGATATTAAGGATGAATATAAAAATTCTGAGGGTGACCCGTTAATTAAATCAAAGATTAAGCAAAAGCAAAGGCAGATGGCAGCGCAGAGAATGATGCAGGAAGTGCCAAATGCTGATGTCGTCATCACAAACCCGACGCATTTTGCGATTGCTTTAAAATATGATGAAAATAAGGCGGAGGCTCCGTTTGTAGTGGCAAAAGGCGTTGATTTTGTAGCTCAGAAAATTAAATATATTGCTAAAGAAAACGATGTGATCATGGTGGAAAACCGTCCTTTGGCAAGGTCTTTATATGAT
>NZ_JBFUIB010000765.1:0-1405 GCF_056402095.1 Peribacillus sp. P4_C12 | reverse complement strand
CCGGTAATCACACGTTTTAATGAACTTCCCGCACCTATTCAGGAAACGCTTACGGTAATTGCCAAAGGGGTTCGCAATATACCAGGCATTTCATTTCAAAAGTTTTATAATCAGTATATCAAATATGTGGGAAATGTCGGACAGGATTTGGTAGAGTCGATTTTTTCATTCGTTCATTATAAACCAATACCGGTTACTCAGCTTATTCAAGCTTCTTTAATGAAATCTAAACCTGACCTAGAAGGATTTATTAACTTTGGCTGGCGAGGCTGGGAAGGTGCTTTTCCTACTTCGTTTATAAGGGGCTGCTCTGCAAATCCAACTTTGGATGAGAAAACAATTGCTTATTACAATGAAGCAATAAATTCTTCAGTGAAGCGTATTCAGCCTATTACTAGTTATTTTCATAAAGATCCCCGCCCCGATAAGTTTGGAGGAACTGCACTTACAGGAGTTCAGCCATATATGGGAAATGGAATCCCCAATTTAACGGGAAGCGTTGTGTTTACCGATCTTGCCAAGGATAAAGAATCTCAGCCTCCGGTTAGAGGGGTTTTAGCTTATACCACGGTAAGTACAGATTGTAAACTAAATGATTTTAGTGTTATTGAAACCGATTATAATTTTGGGTCTCAATCAGCTTATTATGTTAATTTGGGAACGAATCTGGATCAAACAAGACTATATTTAGGGGTTTATGGCTCTATGAAAGTGACTGATTTTAACCAAGGTACTGTTTTTGAAATTGTTCCATGATTTATAACTATAAAATTCTACTTAATACCAGATAAATCTCTTCTTGATAAAATCACTCTTTTTCTTAGTGCTTAATTATTTTTATTTTTTATTTCATCTTCTAATTCTTCAATTTCTACACTCCTTAAGGACAATAAAAAAAGCCTTTAATTAGGCCTTAGTGTCTTCAGTAATTTCTTGTTGTTTTTGCAAGGCTACAAAGCCTTCTGAAATTTCTTCTATTTTAACAGATATAATAGTATTCTCATGTTCTTTCCTTGCTATCTTCTCTATTAATTTATTTTCGATTTTAATCCATTTATTTAGATCATATTCTAAGCATTTGACTCTCTGTTGCAATTCCTCTTTTGTTAATTCCTTTTTCTCACTCATACTTACCTCCTATGCAGCTTCTTTTGTAGCTTTTAAATAAAGTTTAATCAAAAAATATCTCGCAAACCCATATTTTTCGTTTAATAAAAAGAATCCATTTTGAAAAAAGATGAACAGCTCCCTGTCAAGTAGACAGTGGAAATAATAAAAAAGCTTTAAGCGACTTGAGCCCTGTATTCCAATGGGCTTAAGCCGTTTAATCTTTCTTGGTAACGTTCGTTATTGTAAAACTGGATATAATCATTTACCGCTTGTTGTAACGCTTCAAATGTCTCAT
>NZ_JBFUIB010000764.1:0-1405 GCF_056402095.1 Peribacillus sp. P4_C12 | reverse complement strand
GCCTGGATCAGGTACCAGAATCGTATCCCCGGGATTTAATAAACACTGTGGAAGTTCGACAAGTCCTGCCTTTCCACCAAATAGAATAGCCACTTCACTATTAGGATCTAACTTGACACCATATTCACGTTCATAAAAGTCAGTCGCGGCTTCTTTTAAGTATTGATGTCCTCGGAAAGGAGAATATTTATGATTTATTGTATTTTCTGCAGCAGTCTGCAAACTTTTCACAATATGCTCTGGCGTCGGCTGGTCAGGATTTCCCTGCCCTAAATTAATGACATCATGACCTTGCTCTGTAATTGCCTTAACTTTTGCAACTAAAGAAGCAAAAAACTGCTTTGGTAGTTCCTGAAGCTGTCTGGATTTTTCGAATTGCATCATTTAAACACCTTCTCTGAAATTTCTTGAAATTCTAGTCACAAATGATATATGTTTATCATAGTCTTGTAAAGTGCTTTTTTACATATAGTGGTTTAAAAAAATGAAATGGAAAATCTCCTTCCACCAAATGGATATTGCCTTTGGATAACCATATATTAATTTTCATTTCGCAGAACAAAAGGATAGAAAAAGCCGGCTAATCTCAACCAGATATAGTTATTTTACCTGAACTTTGAACAGTTGGATACGACTTAACTAGATTGAATGAGATTGCGGATGAAGAAGCAGAAAAAACGATTACATTCATTTGTTATAACATACGTTTACAAGGATGGCAGTGAGTCCATACCGTTCAAAAGGTGCGGAAGTTCTATTCGTATCCGCCGAGTGGCCCAAACCGAGGCTCGATCATTAGGGACCGATAAAGGGTCAGCCGTGCCATGGAGAACCAAGCCTACGTTTTAGCATTAAATCGTTCAGGGTCCAATTTTAATAAAATATTTGCCGAACAATCCCTGATTATAGATCCATGGGGGAATATCGTAAGTGAAGCCGGCGAAGAAAGAACGCCTAACAGGTACCCTGGACCTCTCAAAAGTAACGGAAGTATGTAACAAAACTGAATTCGAAGAACTTCGTGCGGATTATTATTAAATTACCCATTGACAAACTATTTAAAAAGTTGATATTATTTTCCCGAAGATTAAAATTTCAGAAAACATTTACATTTAACTCTTATCAAGAGCAGGCTGAGGGATAAAGGCCCTATGAAGCCCAGCAACCGACTGTAATACCATTGTGAAATGGGGCGGAGTTTCCGCCGGATTATAAATCCACAGGGCACGGTGCTAATTCCACCAGAAAGCAATATTTCTGGAAGATAAGAGGTCCGAAGCTAAAACTTCTGCCTCTTTCTATATGAAAGAGGCTTTTTCATTTTTATTTTAAATATTTGGAGGGGAAAATAATGACTTTAAACCATTCGAACTTTGAATTACTGTCAAATGAAACTGCAATAACC
>NZ_JBFUIB010000763.1:0-1409 GCF_056402095.1 Peribacillus sp. P4_C12 | reverse complement strand
CGAGTATTCTGCTATCATGTTAGATATGCTCCTTTCAATTTCAGACTGGACGGCTGACCTTCGCATCCATCTGATCAAGAAGTCTCGATTTTTGGATTTTCCCGCTAGCAGTCATTGGAAAATTCTCAATGAACATGACTTTCCCTGGGACTTTATAATTTGCTATTTGTTTCTTTACATAGGATTTAATTTCTTCTTCTGTAATTTCTGTTCCTTTTTTTAGTTGAATGAAGGCGCACACCACTTCACCAAGCACTTCATCTGGAATGCCCACGACTGAAGCAACCTTGATGTTTGGATGTTTGGTCAGCACACTTTCAATTTCCTGAGGATATATGTTATAGCCCCCACGGATTATCATTTCTTTTTTTCTGCCTACAAAATGCAGATATCCTTCTTCATCCTGCACACCTAGATCACCTGTATAGAACCATCCATCTTGATCAAGAACATTGTCCGTCTGTTCTGGCATTTTATAGTAACCTTTCATCAAACCAAAGCTTTTGAGGGCTATCTCCCCTGTTTCCCCTAATGGGATTTCAAGTCTGTTTTCATCAACAATTTTCAACTCAACCCCCGGAATCGGTTTTCCGAGTGTCTTCGTTATTTTCTGTTCATCATCATCATAAGGTGTCATTGTAACCGTAACTGTTTCCGTTATCCCAAATGATTGACAAAGTTTTATGCCCATGCGATCTCGTATTTCCTTGACTTTACTTGGTGGAATTGGAGCAGATCCCACCATTCCTGTACGCAATGTCGACAAGTCGTAACTATCAAAATCCTCCAGTCCTATTTCTTTAATGAACATTGTTGGAACACCCATCTTTATCGTGACTTTTTCTTGTTCAATCAGTTTAAGAGTTTCACGGGGATGATATTTCTCCTGTAACACCATTCGTGCCCCGGCGGATACGCCGCAAAACAAGTTGCATGCCATGCCAAAGATATGAAACAGCGGCGCTGATACAACAAAAACGTCCTCTTCAGTACATCTAAGTTCCCCTGCTAATGTATTCGCGGATTGTACCACACCTCTGTGCGTGATCATAACGCCTTTTGGCACACCGGTTGTCCCGGACGTATACAAAATACAAAATAGATCGTTATTTACATCAATTTCAGCTTCCATGACATCACCATCGATTTTGTTCTCGTATGAATGGAGACCATCCCGTGTGAACCGTACAGAGATCAATGACGGTACAATCGACTGCGCTTCTTTTAACCCAAAGTTTTGATCAAATTCTTCAGTCACTATCAACGCTTTCGGCTCGGAATTCTTTAAGATGTATTCGACTTCATGTGTTCGATATTTGTGGTTAAAGGGGACGATCACCGCCCCAATTTTGGCTGCAGCAAAAAATATAACCACTGTTTCATACCAGTTGGGCAATGACACAGCAATC
>NZ_JBFUIB010000762.1:0-1415 GCF_056402095.1 Peribacillus sp. P4_C12 | reverse complement strand
TTTTATATTACTACAATTTTCCTTACTAAATGTGTGTTTATCACTTTTACTAACAGCTATTACTATTCCACTAGCCGATCCAATTTTTTCGTAATTCATTTCATACAACTCCTCATACTACTTATATTTGACATATTTATAAAACTTTCCTGCCCGATAGTTAAAGCTAAAGTGCAAATAGCATCTAGTTTCACATAATGGCGCTTATCCGCAATGATAAAAGGATCTTCGGTTGGAAGATCCTTTTATACTGATGCTTCAGCGAAACGCACTCGTTAGTTCCATGAATAAATTATTGAATGAAAGTTAGTTTTTAGGATTCAGATCAAACCATGCTATTTCTTCATTTTCGATTGTTACATCTTAAAAAGCATTAAATGAATAATCTTTAAGTTCTCTAATTTCTTTTGACAGAACAATAAATGATACTTGGGGATTTTCTTCACTTACACCTAAATAGAAATGAAGAGTAAATTTCCCCTCTTGATCAGGTTTAAGCACTGATGCAAAGGTATGACCGTATCCTAAACCACTTTCATCATTTTCTGACCCATTAATAAAAAATATCTCTTTGGATGAAGCAACTTGCCAAATGGCTTTAAATTTTTTTTTCAACTTGACGAAATTGATTCGGAGTCATGCCAAATGCTGCTTTAAACTTTTCGATAAAATAGCTAGTACTTAAAAAACCTACTTCTAAAGAGATTTCTGTAATTGAACTTGTTGTTCGAACTAAAAGCTCTTTACTTCTATCTAAGCGGTAAGCCAATAAATACTGAAAAGGTGTTCGACCCAGATGCTTTTTAAAAATTCGATTGGTTTCAGCTCTACTTAAATAAGCAACATTTGCGACATCATCTAGTGTGATTTTACTTCCATAATGATGATGCATATATCGCAATATTTCTTTTACTCTTGGATCGTAAACTACTTTTTTCTGCTCATGATTAGGTACGATGTTCGTGACCAGACGCTCAATACAGAAAAGGTACTGTTGTGTAATCACTAATTCACATCCAAATGATTTGTTCTCATACGCGACAAATCCTTTTTTGATTGCTTTCATAATGTCATTTTGCCAATTGATACTAGGTGAAAAAGGGATAAAAGGAACTTTTTCATTTTGAATAAGGAACCCTATATACTTCTTTTCAATATACGAACTGGCTATATGCACACCTACATTCCAACAAATATAACGTCCCTCACATGAATCGGCATGTGCTTCATGAATTACTCCTGAATTAATAAAAATCCCTTCTCCTTCATTTAAATTAATTTCTTCACCATGAATTTGAAAGCATACATGACCACCTGTTACAACGACAAACTGTAGCTCCTCATGCCAATGAAGTGGAATATAGCCAACAATATTTTTCCGAATATTAGTATGATAGAAAATGACTGGCCATTGT
>NZ_JBFUIB010000761.1:0-1421 GCF_056402095.1 Peribacillus sp. P4_C12 | reverse complement strand
GTAGGTACACTGCTTTAATTTCTAATAGGTGTTCGGCTATAGTTTGGTTTAACATGATATTCCCTCCCAGGCTGCTTTCATATCTAAGTATGCTGTTAATGGATCTTTCGCCCCAGTTATCGCTCTACCTACAACGATGGCATCAGCTCCAAAATTTCTTGCCTGTTCAGGCGTGGCAATTCTTTCTTGATCGTGTGTTTGGCCACCTGCATTACGGATACCAGGTGTGACCGTTAAAAATTCCGGGCTAATACGTTCATGAATTGTCTTTACTTCATGCGACGAACAAACAACGCCGTCTAATCCGGCCTGCTGAGTAAGCTTTGCATAATGAAGCACCGAATCCTCTAGAGAGCCGGCAATGTTTTGGTCAAGATTCATTTGTTCCTGTGACGTGCTTGTCAGCTGTGTAACCCCTATACATAACGGACGTTTTTTTCCTGCAGCTGTTCCACTATCTAAACCTTCCAGAGCTGCTTCCATCATATTTCGGCCACCTGCCGCATGGACATTTACCATGTCAGCGCCTAATGCTGCCAGACCTGTCATTGCCTTTTTGACTGTGTTCGGAATATCATGAAGCTTTAAGTCTAAAAACACATCGTGGCCTTGTTCTTTTACGTAAGAAATGATGGACGGTCCATTCTGATAAAATAATTCCATCCCCACTTTTACAGCTAGTTTTTCAGATGAAAACTGGTTTAAAAATTGTTCTGTTTGTATAAGGTTGGGAAAATCAAGCGCGATAATTAGCGACTGCTTCATTCTGCTTCCAGCTCCTTCCGGTACATTGTGAAATATGATCAAATCCTAGCTCATCCAGCAGATTGGGTAATTCTTCAATGATCGTTGGGCATACAAACGGATCCACGAAGTTAGCGGTTCCCACTGCAACAGCGCTCGCACCTGCGTAGAAAAACTCAATGACATCTTCCGCTGAAGCGATTCCTCCCATTCCAATGATTGGAATCGAAACTTGCTGGCTTACCTCATATATCATCCGGAGAGCGACCGGTTTAATCGCAGGACCTGATAACCCACCAGTTTTGTTCGATAGAATCGGTCGACCTGTTTTTAAATCCAAACGCATACCGACTAATGTATTAATCATTGTCAGCCCGTCGGCACCGCCATCTTCGACCGCTTTGGCCATTTCCACAATATTGCTGACATTTGGAGAAAGCTTCACATAAACAGGCACAGAGGAGACTTCCTTGACTGCCTTGGTTACCTCTTTGGCAACTTCCGGAACCGTACCAAAAGCGATGCCACCTTCTTTTACATTTGGACAAGAAATATTCAACTCAAGAGCCTTCACATTTCCCACCTTACTGATGTTACTAGCCACCTTAACATAATCAGCTATTTGAGATCCCGCAACGTTAGCGATAATAGGAACATCATACCCACTTAGCCAGTCC
>NZ_JBFUIB010000760.1:0-1429 GCF_056402095.1 Peribacillus sp. P4_C12 | reverse complement strand
AATGGTAGTTGATTAATAAATATAGAGAGGACTACAATTCTTATGTCTTTACCAATCCTTCCAACGATAAGTACAGCTTTCATTGTATTAAGTGCCATCACTGTTGCAATAGGCTGGTATCAAATTAAACAGCGCAAAATCGAGACCCATAAGAAGACAATGATGGTAGCTGCGGTTTTTGCGGTAATCTTTTTCACTATCTACCTTTCACGAACAGTCTTTATTGGTAGTACGTCATTTGGTGGACCTGATGACATTAAAATTTACTATACGATTTTTTTGATTTTCCATATAACGCTTGCTACGACAGGAGCTGTTCTTGGAATTATTATGCTTACCACTGGGTTTAAAGGCAATTTTGCCATCCATAAAAAAATTGGGCCTACGACAAGTATTATTTGGTTTTTCACTGGAATCACTGGAGTAGCCGTTTATATTCTGCTTTATGTCATTTATCACGGTGGAGAAACAACATCTTTAATAAAGGCAATTCTAGGGTTTTAAAACAAAGAAAAAGCCTGGTGCAAAAAAGCATCAGGCTTTTGTTATAGGTATTTAAAAAAGAGAGAGCATCTATAGACACCCTCTTTTTTCACTGTATTTTTTGCTAAAGGCTTTTACAGGCCATTAAATTGTGTGAGTTCTTCTTTGATCTGAGCCAGGATTTTTTCACTTTGCTTCACTAATGAAGCAGGGAAGTCCTCTCCTTCGCCGTATTCAACGCCGTGTGGATAATAGTGTTTTCCTAATAGAGGAACCATTAGTTTGATGACGGCTCTGTGAGCGCCTACATCGCCTTCTGTAGCAAAGCCAAGTATTCGCAGATAGAACGTGCCTTCTTTTATTTCAAATTTACGATCGTAACTAACTCTTTCGTAATCCCATTGTTCTGCACGTATTAAACCATATTGCGGCATTAGGTCATCTAGTCGGTTTAAGTCGGCTGTGATGTTCTCGATTCCAAAGCTTTCAAATTTCACGAGTAGTACCTCCTATGTTTACATTTGAGAATTAAAATGACATACCAGGAAAATGTTATGTACATAAAATATTTAAATAATTCTCCAGTATGTTTATAATATACCATTTTATCCTATATTTTATAATAGTACGAAATGGTGGAAGTTGCAATGAACTCAAACATGGTATTTTCATCATTCACAAAAGTTACACTTTTTAATAATAAATTAAATGAAGTGGCATTCCATTGTAAATTAGAAAATTATGATTGAACAATGATATAATCAGAAAAGAAAGATGTGAGCATTGTATACATAAATTAGATAGAGAGAGGGAGTGTTCCTCTGCGCGGGTTAGGTAAGGTAACGGTATTAATTATTATCTTTTTTGTAATCGGTATTTATCTTAATATCGGCGGTGAAGATGAAGGTAATCCCCTAATTGATGGTAACAAAGGTGTTAACCCACC
>NZ_JBFUIB010000759.1:0-1434 GCF_056402095.1 Peribacillus sp. P4_C12 | reverse complement strand
GCTAATTTAGCGATGCAGTATACATTTTTTCATTGGGGTTTTCATCCCTGGGCAATTTATACCGTCATTGGTTTGGCCCTTGCTTTTTTCCAATTCAACAAAAGATTACCAGCATCAGTGAGCTCTGCTTTTTATCCACTTTTAAAGGAAAAAATTCATGGTCCGATTGGTAAAACCATTGATATCCTTGCAGTCTTCGCAACCATCTTCGGTATAGCTACTTCTCTTGGTTTGGGTGCCATGCAAATTTCAGGTGGGCTTAATGCCTTATTTGGTATTCCAAACACTCTTCTGGTTCAAATCACCGTTATTGGCGTTGCAACYATTCTATTCTTAATCTCTATAWCCACTGGATTAGAAAARGGGATTCAATWTTTATCCAACACGGCTATGATCCTATCGTTTTTGATCATGTTCWTGGTCTTAGTACTGGGCCCGACTTCTACAATTTTCAAAGTGTTTTTTAGTACAATGGGCAGCTATGTAAGTRATTTCGTTGGTATGAGTTTAAACTTAGAGCCCTTTGGTGACAGCAAGTGGATTGGGAGTTGGACGTTATTCTATTGGGCATGGTGGATTGCATGGGCACCTTTTGTAGGCATGTTTATTGCCAGAATTTCTAAAGGAAGGACGATAAAGGAGTTTGTCATTGGCGTATTATTCGTYCCTTCACTTGGTACGTTTGCTTGGCTYTCYATMTTTGGWGGGTCAGCTCTCMATATGATYCATAACTTAGGCCATAAGGAATTAGCCACACAAATTACTTCAAATGTTGATTTATCCGTKTTTAGTTTTTTTGATTATCTACCTGCAAGTTCTTTATTAAGTATCGTAGGTTTTACAGTCATGATGATTTATTATATAACGGTAGCTGATACATCMACTTTTGTGTTGGGWATGCTAAGCGAAAGAGGTAATTTAAACCCTTCAAATAAAATTAAAATTACGTGGGGGGTCATTCAGTCAATGGTTGCCGCTGTGCTACTTTTGGCTGGTGGTTTGGAGGTACTTCAAACGGCCTCCATGGCAGCTGCATTTCCCTTTGCGATTATTATGGTTATCATGTGTTGGTCTTTATTCAAGGCTTTAAAGGAAGAGATCAAACAAGACTCTACCTCGATCCCAAAAGAAAAAATTTCTTAAGCAGTAATTCCTTCTTTTTACTTCAAATAATATAATAGACTCTCGGTTTGGTTTATATTAAGGTTAGATAACGTAAACATATGAAAACAAAGGGAACTGGAGTTAGTATAGTTTCATGGACACATTTTAGTTAAGTCCTTACAATAATTTTTGAGAGGATGTGTCTGTCTTGGAACGTAAGAATACAGGTAAAAAATATAATAATGAATTCAAGAAGACTATTGTAGATCTTTATCACTCGGGTAATTCGGTCAAAGAATTAAGCGGCGAATATGGCGTATCAGAAGTTAC
>NZ_JBFUIB010000758.1:0-1442 GCF_056402095.1 Peribacillus sp. P4_C12 | reverse complement strand
TGAACTGCACCCCAATTGTTAGACAACATCTAATAATTGGAGGTGCAGTTTTTTTGACTAAATATACGATAGACGAAAAATCACATGCAGTTTTAGAGTACTTAGAAGGGAAAAAATCCTATAAATCCATTGCACAAGAAAGAAATGTAGGTTTATCCCCTCTGAAAAGATGGGTCGCTCGCTATCTAAAACATGGGATGGAAGGACTTGCTTCATCCTATACAAATTACACTCTGCCCTTTAAACTAGAGGTACTTAAATATATGAACGAATATGGGGCATCGATCAACGAGACCGCTGTACACTATAACCTTCCTTCCGATTCTACACTTTTGAATTGGGCAAATCAGTTTAAGGAAGGAGGTATAGACGCCCTTAAACCAAAGAAAAAGGGGCGTCTATCCATGAAAAAAGAAACCAAGAAAACATCGCCAGCTAATGGCTCTCAAGAAACACTTCTTGCCGAATTAGAATACTTACGTGCAGAGAATGCCTATCTAAAAAAGTTGAGTGCCTTAGTTCAAGAAAAGGAAGCCTTACAAAGAAAGAAAAAGCGAAAGTAGTCCATGAACTAAGGAAACAATTTGATTTAAATCTGCTTCTATCCATTTCTAAAATGGCACGGAGTACGTACTATTATTGGGTAAACGCCTTCGGGCGTGAGGATAAATACACAGAAATGAAATCCCTTATCAAAGAGATTTTCCATACGCATAAAGGACGTTATGGGTATCGACGTATCACACTAGAATTACGTAACCGAGGTGCTCGCATCAATCATAAAACAGTTCTCCGATTGATGAATGAACTAGGATTGAAGTCATTGGTTCGTATGAAGAAATACCGTTCGTACAAAGGGAAAATCGGCAAGATTGCGCCCAACATTCTAGCACGTGATTTCAAGGCGGCAAAGTCCAATGAAAAATGGGTGACAGACGTCACAGAATTCCATCTAGCTGGGGAGAAACTATACTTATCGGCCATTCTTGATCTGTTTAATGGAGAAATCATCGCCTATAATATCGAATCTCGTCCTGTTTATCCCCTTGTTTCCAAAATGCTGGATAAAGCCTTTCATCGCTTGGAATCGAAAGATTCACCCATTCTTCATTCAGATCAGGGCTGGCATTATCAGATGAAACAATACTCTCATGATTTGAAAAGACATAACATTACACAAAGCATGTCCCGCAAAGGAAATTGTCTCGATAATGCGGTCATTGAAAACTTCTTTGGCTTATTAAAATCCGAATTACTCTATCTTCAAGAATTTGAAAGCATGGAGCATTTCAAACAAGAATTAGAGGAATATATCCATTACTACAATCATCAACGAATCAAGGTAAAATTAAAAGGCATGAGCCCGGTAGATTACCGGATTCATGCCCTCAAGGCTGCCTAATTAAATAAAGTGTCTAACTTTTTGGGTTCACTTCACAAAG
>NZ_JBFUIB010000757.1:0-1443 GCF_056402095.1 Peribacillus sp. P4_C12 | reverse complement strand
GTTTGATACTCCATTTGAGGGTTTGTAGGTCGTTGATAGATTCCCCCATGAGTTAGTACCGGATAGGTTGAATATAAAAGGACTTGTCCTTTATGTGGTTGCGTCGGTACATAACATTAGCTGGTTGAATGATGGCTAAGGCAGTCCGTTGAAACAACATGGGCGGCATTACACCTGTTAAATAAAGGTATTTCAGACGAAGCTCCTTCCTTCTATATATACCTCACCACATATCATTAAAGGTTACCAGACTAATATTTTCAAATTCCCTTTGGACTCCAATACATTAAGGCTGCATGAAATGGATATTCATACTCGTATTTACCCTCTTTTTCTACCACATATTTATTAAGTATGGTTTTCACTTCTTGCTCAGAATAATTCTCATCCAGAATTTTTGTAGTATTATCACGAATCACTTCCTCATAACAAGAATAAATTTTCTTACTTTTCAACTCCACTATCTTACAATTAGCTAGAATTCCGAGTTGATACAATGCATTCAGAATGTGAATATAATCTCTTCTTCTCAAATTGATTTTATAGCCTAGTTTATCCAAATCCATGTAATGCGGCTTTTCTGGACCTGTTGTCATACCTACAATGACTAATCTGGATGCTGCCTCATTCATTTTTAATAAGGTTTCTCCAATATCATTCATGCGATAATAACAATTAAACCCAAACACTACATCATACTTCTCTCTTTTTTTCTCACATTCCCACTTATTATGTATCAAATCCATGTTCTCGAGACCTTTGTCATTAGCTTGAGATTCCAAAAACCGGATAATGCTTTTTGAACTGTCAATACATGTGAGCTTCCGGACTTCTTCAGCAATTGCAAAGGTATAATTGCCCCACCCAGGTCCGATTTCCAATACATGATCATCACTATTTAGTAAAGAACGTAGCTCCTGCTGTACAAGTTGTGCATAAGGGTCCGGTTTATGTTGTTTTTTCCCCTCCAACCTAGAAGACCAAAACGCTTCCTCTGCTGCATCATCTTTTAGTCGGTTCGGTATATTACCTTTATGATCTACCATGGCTAGTCTCCAAAGTTCAACATAATCAACATTATCTGTCTTCATCTTTTCTCTCCTCAAATTATATAATTTATGTATAATAATTCTTCTAAACTATTTTGCACTTATTTGCAAAGTGAAAAGAGCTGCCTATCAGCTCCTGATAATAACAATACCTTTTTCTATTATTTCTAATAGGTTTGTATTCGTCATATTTATCTTCTTGCCATGATTAGTACAATGACTCTCTGCTTATAATACATCAAGAGTAGCCAAAAGGAATGAAGTAATCGATAAATTACTTATGAAAAGGGAATGAGACGTTCAGAATCGCTTCTCTTTTATAGGAACAAGTCAATCTATTGAATCTAACTAGACGAGTCTTAGTAAAATGCTGTCGATTCATCCGCTTCTCTCC
>NZ_JBFUIB010000756.1:0-1447 GCF_056402095.1 Peribacillus sp. P4_C12 | reverse complement strand
GTTTTTCTTCCGTTCAGTGTAACGGTCACCTTACGAGCTTAGACCGTTTGACATTGTATATCTCAAGGGATACACTTTTTTTAAAAAGTTTTCTCTTACGTGATCTTTCCCAATAACTTGCTTTGTTCCTTTTAAAACTATCGTGAAACCAAGGTCGATTAAAACATTATTTGTCTGATTGCCCCCTGAGAGAGTGCTTAATTCTACCCCATTAGCTTCTTTACTTGCAATCTTTATTACATCTACTGGAAAATATCTATTGCCWTTGTATGCAAGTTCATATTTAAATGAAGGAAACATTTCCTCTTCTTCTACAATTTCAATAGCCTTCAATACATGTTCTCTCTTTATATTCTTTAACTTATTCTTTCTCATGGGGCATCACCTTAAATTTGATTAAATTGACAACTCCATCAAAGAAACGTATAGGTAAATGATACCATATTAATACAAAAAAGAGCAGCACACTTTAAATATTACTCTCACACAAAAACTTAGTGACCTACGTCTGTACCTACTATCCACAGTTCTAGTATATAGGAGGGGGATTTAATTTTTATATAAATTACACAATTTATATATTTGTACAAATTGTTCCTTCGTACACTGAACGAGGATTTTGTGCTCCTCGCCTTCTTCGTCGATCAAATAAATGTACGCAGTCGAGTTGTCTTTTTTCATTGCTCTGACAGCAACTTCAGCGATTGTACCGACTGATCCCACAAGTGCCGTACTAAGTATAGTACTACCATTAGCTTTACCGACGTTTCGATTTCCACTTTGTTCCCACTCAATCCGTGAAAGTGTGAAGTGCTTCTGTCCAAATGCCGTTGTGACCTTGACTTCGCCTGACTTCCTCCCCTTAATTACAGACATTCTATTAACGAGCCCTTTGCCTTCGACATTATCAGTTAATACGTGACCGCCTTCCAATACGCTGACCCGAAGTCTAAAAACCTGTTTCCAAAATCCCATAATAGTACCGTCCCTTTTCCTTATATTATCTTGTTTGTTATATGTACGCATCCGCCTACAAATGGGTTCATCTTTCTTTGCAGGCGCCGATTTTTTTATCAAAAAACCTTAGCCTTCCTCGTTTTTCTTCGGAAAGAATGATTCCGTAATCTGGCCGAAGTTCATCACAAGTGCTCCGATAATAAGTATTCATATGCACTACTAAGAAAATGACTATTGTAACAATAAAAGAAAATAAAGGAATTAAAGGATTCATCCAGGATTGCTTCGTCTAAAACTTCCGAATAAATTTCGGGAATTAACGCCAAATTTGCACCGCCTTATTTATTACGAAATATAATTGCGAATCGTCTTMGCCAATGATGATTACGTGATTTACTACTGCAAGACCGCTATCAACCGCTGTTGTTTAAGTCGTCCATGTCGAGGTCAATTTCGTCCTCACCAACGCAAATCTGCAGGATAGGTAGAG
>NZ_JBFUIB010000755.1:0-1449 GCF_056402095.1 Peribacillus sp. P4_C12 | reverse complement strand
GGGATCAAGCGTTTGAACAATTAGATGCTTGGGTTGAAAGGACAGAATTTCGTGAGGAAGTACTTCTTCAATCTGCTCTTCAATTTGCAGAAAATGTTAAAAGGAATCATAAAAATAGTAAAGAACTCAGTGAACAATTTTCTAAAGAACTGCATCATTGGGAAAAAATATCTAGAGAGGAACTTCTCAACGCAACGACTGTCCTGCAATATTTTTTCCCAGTAAAGTCCTATGAGGAAATTAACAAACAATTAGATGATGTGCAAAACAATACAACAAAGTTAACATCAGGGGCTAATCTGCTAAATGGCGAACATGTTGACAACTTTATGTCCGTATTGAAAGACCATGTTGAATTTAGACAAAATAACCGCAATCTGTATGTGGACAATATGAAACAAACTGCTTCCATTATCCAGAATAAACAACGTGATTTCTTGAAAATAATGAATAACCAAATGAAAAATGTGTTTTTTCCTTTTCATACATATATGGAGGGATTAAACGAATCAATTAAATCAAATCAAAATACAGGGGGTACTTCAGAAAATGGTAGATCAAAAAACATTTGATCCTTATGATATGTTTAAAAAATTTAGTGACCAATGGGAAAAACAAGCAAATGATTTCATCAAAGGATCGTCAAATAATCCGGAATTTGTAAGCTATTCAAGATTAACCTCGGATACCCAAGCACGTTATCTGGAGTTTTTTAAAAAGAACCAGGAGTTTTTCGCCAATCAATGGAACGTACCTACTAAAGCAGATTTGTCTAACGTAGCGAAATTAGCTATCCAAACGGAAGAAAAATTGGACTCGCTGGAAGAACAGTTATGGAAATTACAAGATTCTGTTGATTCCTCCAATAAGGAAATGGAAAGCATTACTGAAGTTTCCCGTGACATTATTAAGCTAGTAAAACAGCTAAAAAAAGAGCAAACGATATCCAAAAAAGAGTTAGAAGAGGTAAAACAGTTGAAATCAAATCTCCAAGAAGTGAAAAGTGAATTGGCAGAAATCCATAGCTTAAAAGAGGAGATTCTGATTCTTAAAGAGCTAATGGGCAAAAACATTGATACAAAAGCAAAACAAGAACAAAACCTAGCTGTTACATCTAAATGATAATAAGGAGGAATAAATTTGGCTACTGAAACTCTAAATAATAATACAATTCCCTCTTTCGATTTTGAAAAAGAGATGACGCGTTGGAACGAATTTTCAAATGCCATCAATGGACCTGAACTAAGTGAAGGTCACACTCCCAGACATGCTATTTGGAAAAAAAATAAGGCGACTTTATGGCATTATCCTACCGTTGAAAAAAAATATGATGTTCCTGTCTTTATTGTTTACTCGCTAATCAACCGCCCTACTATCCTAGATTTTGCACCTGGAACCAGTGTAATAGGAGGCCTTGTAAACAGTGGCTATGATGTGTATTTATTAGAC
>NZ_JBFUIB010000754.1:0-1454 GCF_056402095.1 Peribacillus sp. P4_C12 | reverse complement strand
GCTGGTCCCCATACTGACTGCGGTTATTATGTTACTCGTTTCCCTTATATTATTTTTTGTATGGCCGCTCATCTACTCTTGGTTAGTTAATTTCGGTGAAGCGATAAGTGGATTAGGTGCTACAGGTGCAGGACTTTATGGATTCTTCAATCGGTTATTGATACCAACGGGTTTACATCATGCATTAAACTCCGTGTTCTGGTTTGATGTAATTGGGCTTAACGATATCGGTAATTTCTGGGCAGGAACTGGAACAAAAGGAACTACAGGCATGTATCAAGCCGGATTCTTCCCTGTCATGATGTTCGGATTGCCTGCCGCGGCACTTGCTATGTACCATTCAGCAAAATCTAAGAAGAAAAAACAAGTGGCGTCATTAATGCTCGCTGCAGGATTTGCTTCATTTTTTACAGGAGTTACAGAACCTCTTGAATTTGCCTTCATGTTTGTAGCACCTGCACTTTTTGTTGTTCATGCTTTATTAACAGGTATTTCGTTAGCCATTGCTGCATCTTTCCAATGGACAGCAGGTTTTGGTTTTAGTGCAGGCTTTGTTGACTTTGTTTTAAGTTCAAGATTGCCATTAGCAAATGAACCTTATATGCTCCTTCTTCAAGGGTTAGCTTTCGCTGTCATTTACTATTTCTTATTCCGCTTCTTGATCGCAAAGTTTAACTTAATGACTCCAGGGAGGGAGGATGATACAGATGAAGAACTTAATGGTGGAGGAGTAGAGGCAGATGCAAGCAACCATGCTGAGTCAACAGGAAGTAAATTCTTTGGGATGGCTGCTGCGATTTATGAAGGCTTAGGTGGAGACGCTAATGTAACGTCTGTTGACAACTGTATAACCCGTTTGAGAGTAGAAGTGAAGAATATGGGAGCAGTTGATCAAAATAAAATTAAATCCATAGGAGTCGCGGGAATCAATATCGTTGGTCCACATAGCATTCAAGTCGTTGTGGGTACGCAGGTACAATTCGTAGCGGATGAAATTGAAAAGATTCGTAGACAATAGAGCTCCCATTATTAGTTGTTCGAGTAATCCTTCATCTTTCATCTAGAACTGCAAGAACAACTAGTCAACTTGTGAGATTATTAGACAAGGATTATACTCAACGATCAGGAATGAGATCCCGTTCCTGATCGTTTTAGATTATTATAGAAAGCGTTATAGTAACGAATTATCAAGCCTGAGTACACTTTGATCAAAAAACATTTATTTTAGCTTTTTTAATGAACACTGGGTAGAAATTAGAATAAAACAAATCAATGTTTTATAATATATTAAGGATATTTGTTTGGAGGGTATTGGATGACGTTTGGAGAATAAATTAAGAGATTAAATAATTTAATCTCACATAAAATCATTTGAAAGAATTCTTTATTCATTCTCTTGCGTAATTTTCAGCTAATGATGGCTTCAATTGCCAATAACCTCACCAGATATAACC
>NZ_JBFUIB010000753.1:0-1464 GCF_056402095.1 Peribacillus sp. P4_C12 | reverse complement strand
GTAAGCGAGGATTATCGATGGGAATGGCCTTGATTAAATCCTGATCGAATTTTTTTGCAATGGGTTTTGGGCAAATCGAAATCCCTAAGTTTTCGCCAATCATTCCATTAATAAAACCCCACTCAGATACTTCAAAAGCAATTTTCGGACGAAAACCGGCTCGTAGGCATTCTTGAATAATAAGGTCATGAATAAGCTCTTGCTTAAATAGAATGAAAGTTTCGTTTTGTAACTCTTTCATTTCAACTTTATCCCTCTGGGCTAATGGGTGGGAATGATGGACGAAGAGCGACAATTCTTCATTCACAAAGGGGACAGCATCAAACTCCTTTTCATCCGCCGGCAACATAACCACACCAAGATCTAAAATCCCGTCTTTGACGTCCTGTTTCACCTTTTTTGAATCATCTTCAGAAATTTTTATTGTGATATCGGGGTATAGATTATTAAACCCCTTAATGATTTTGGGGAAAAATAGAAACCCAATAATTGGAGGTATACCAATTTTTATTTTTCCCTTTTTTAAGTTCATTAAATCATATAGGTGCATCGATAAATCATTTAGCGATTCCATAATTATTTCCCCTTCGGCTAAAACAATTTCGCCTGCGTCCGTTAATTCAATTTTCTTTGCGGAACGGTCAATCAGTTCTACATTTAATTCTTCTTCCWAACTTTTAACTACTTTACTTATTGTAGACTGCGACAGATGGAGGGATTTGGAAGCCTTAGTAAAACTTTTGTATTTGGCTACTTCTATAAAGTAAGTGAGGTGACGTATATCCATAAAGGTAATCTCCATTCTATGAAATTTATATATTATTTTTATTCCTTTCATTCATTTTACTCATACTAATTTGAGATGTATACAAATAAGAATACATTTTAATCCATCTTTTTCAAAATGGATTCTTTTTATTTCTCTTAAATGCTGGCTTTTGGATATTTTTGTTGTTTCGTTATTCCAAAGCGACACTAGCTACCGCAAGTACTTGCGCTTAAAATGTGAATTTATCTAGTATGTTTCAGCTGAATTCCCTTCTTAATCATGAAAAAAAGGAATGTATGTCATGAATTATATATATTGTACGAATGGTGAAGCCTRAGTTATAGTTGTTTCTGTCAAGTGCACTAGATATTATTTCAATATATCTATATTTATTATTAAAGAAAGGGTATACATGGTGTAACTAAAGCTAGGGAAAAGAGATGAAGTTTTAAGGTTAAATATCATTATAGGTATCTTTGGTTATCGTATATTGAGAAGAAACCTTCCACTAAACAAATAGAGAATAAAGAGGTAGAAACGAAATGGATATATTGGGTATATTTGGGATATTGTTAGGTATATTAACAATTATTCTCTTTATTATTAAAAAGTTCAATATCATAATTGCTGCACCCATAGCGACGATTGTCGTGTTGCTGTTTAACGATGTACCTATACTAGAAACAGTATTTGGC
>NZ_JBFUIB010000752.1:0-1466 GCF_056402095.1 Peribacillus sp. P4_C12 | reverse complement strand
GTTTCTTTCAAGAACCTTTTCAGCTATATCATGGAAAGTTCCATGCCCTCCGAGTTCCTTGAGAGCGTCAATAATTTCATCTAACCAAGGTCTAGGTTGAGCCATTGTAATCCTCCTTAATCGTTTTTACTTTTAGTATTAGAGTTTAGTAAAGTAAGGGAATAAAGCGCATTAAACAACCTTAAAGTGTCGACTGGCTGCCACTCGCTAATGTTATCCCTCCCATGAAGAACCCAGTTTCTATTTATTATCGAAGGTTTGTAATTTTCTTTTTCAAAATGACCTCTAGAGAATGCTTTAACAATAAATGTGTTAACTGAGAAGAAAAGTGGTCTCTTAATACTTCCCTCTTTTATCTTTTCTATTTCTTTTCCCAAAGTATATTTCCAATTTTGGTCTTGTACAATATCAAAAACTGTTCCTTCTAATATTGAAAACAGACATGGAATTGTTATTTTGAACCGCCCACGTTCGTAGTTATCAAAACAATCATCAAGAAGCTCTTGCCACTTTCCTTCAAAAACATTATCTAATAGTGTTTGTTTCATAGCTTGAAAATTATGTACATCTGAATAGTGTTCTTCAATAGCCTTGTCCATATCATCTTTATTTTTGCCTTCCATATTTTTATGGAATGGCACTAACCTTTTATTTACTAAATCTCTTAACTCCTCAATACTTAAAACATCATCCTTCCTTTTTTTAGATATAGAACCCTTTAACAACAACTTTTCAACCATATAATTTACATAATTCTTTTTACCACAATCAATGTTTAAGTTATTAGTACAAAGAATATTTGTCCATATATTTATCTTGCTCGCAGGAAAATCCAACCATTTGTCGAAATATAGAGTGGAATATGTAAGTGAAGAAGAAACAACTTCTTAATCTGAAAGCTAACTTGTAAAGAAAGGAGAATGACATGGCTGTAGCAATGGAGAAAGCATTCTCTAAAACACTAGAGAAAATTATCGTGCCAACTGTTGTTTCAAGGGATGAATCATTAAGGAAAGGATTGCTTTGCATTGACTGCAATATAGACATTTCTTTTCGAATAGAACATGAACGTAACAAGCGGATTATTCCTGCAGGTTTCATACGTAAGAAAGGGATTGAGCACAAAGCATCTTGCCGTTATAACACACTGGGGCAAGTAACTATTATCGCTCAGGACTCTGATGATAATGTACTAGAAAGTATAAATGATAGTAAGTTCAATTTGCGACTTACATTGCTTCATTCGTCACTTAACCAAGTCGCAAAGAATCCACCAAACGAAATGAAACCGTCCAATACGACTATAAAGCAAGAACGAAATTACCAGTCTAAGGGGAATTTAGGTTCATATCTTGCCACAATGAAGAAAATTATAGAACTGCGTAATATATTAGAGGATAAAATGGAACTTCATCTTTCTTACGTATGAAACCTGCAGGAATAATCCGCTTGTTACGTTCATGTTC
>NZ_JBFUIB010000751.1:0-1472 GCF_056402095.1 Peribacillus sp. P4_C12 | reverse complement strand
CCATTGGCTGTTCATCTTCTGTAAAAATCAAACGGCCACGCACACTTTTCATGCCCTCTGGATGACAATAGCTATCCGAGTTTGTAAACTCTGTGAAAAATACATCCGGTCGACCGGCTTCACTTACTACGTGACGAAAAACAACATCTGTCACATCTTCCATTGGTGCAAGTACAAAAAATGGTCGTGGTAAATCACGCCAAAAATTATCTATCATTTCAAACTCAAATCCTCTCACTATGGATACAACTTCAAACTCTCCGTCAAAAAATATAAAGGCAAATGTTCCACTTCTTTTACACTTATATCATGCTTAATAACTTATTATCAAACACAAGTACATTTGGACATTTATAATTTGTGAAAAACAATCGGCAATGTCTATTTTAACGAAAATCGGTCCTGAATGGTATTTTTATAAACAAAAAAGCAGATGGTATAGATTTTTTCTATATCAACTGCTTTTCTATTATACCAACTCCAACCACGCGACCGCTTCACAATGCGGAGTGTATGTGGCAACACAAGAGATGCTGGTGGGGTTATGTAACCTGATTGGTTGAGTTCAGAAACAAATCAGGTTACTATTTGATCACTTAATTTATTGATTTTCCATTTAAATAAGAGCTACAGTTACTATATTTTCTAAATAGAACTTTCCTATGGTTATTTTTGAAAGGAACATGTGTTCGTTTCTTTATAAATTCTTCTCAAAATACTTTATTTTGGATTATTTTGATTTTTTTGCATTTCAAGAGATGTATTAGGCAATTTTATTTCTAATTCAAAAGGACGCACTTTTATCTTCTTTAAATTAATTTTTATATCTTCTTCACCGGATAATAACCTATAGTCTTTAGAAAATATATTCGTAAATGGCTTTATAATATTCTAAGTTTCCTTTACAACTCTCATAATAAACTAATAATCCATTTACCTTCATATTTTTCAAATATGGGTACGTGTATAGGATTGAAATTATTAAAATACCAATCTAATTCTTCCTTTGGCCAAAATTCTTTGATATTTTCTAAATGTGCGTTTAAAAGTGATTCTGGTTCGTGCAGTCCCCAGTTTCTCATAGTATTCATTTCATTAAGCAACTTTGATAATTCTTCTAGAATTTTCCCTATTAATTGTTTTACTTCAATGTTTCGTTTTACAAGTGCTCTTTTAAATTTGTTGTACGAAATAGAGTCGCTTTGCATATCACCCATTAAATTCAATATTTTATTTTCAATAAATTGAGTTTTATCTCTAAATTCCTCATAAATATATGAATCAACCTGCTTATTTGGTTTTTCATCTAAATTTAGTTCTTTAATTATATTTCCCAAATCAAATATATATCTTTCTAGAGAGTTAAAGTGTTTGTTTAAAGTTACAATTATTTGTCTCAAATATCTCTCTCGTAACCTTTACTTTTTATATTTTAAAGCTATAAATACATATTTTACTTAAAGATACTTATC
>NZ_JBFUIB010000750.1:0-1479 GCF_056402095.1 Peribacillus sp. P4_C12 | reverse complement strand
TAATAAGGGTGCCATACTTGAATCTGGAACCTCACCGAATGATTGGAAAACGGGTCAGACCTATTTTATTCCACCGACGATATTGTCCAATGTCAATCATTCAATGAAAATTATGAAAGAAGAAACGTTCGGTCCAGTTCTGCCAGTTGTACCATTCGATACGGAGGAAGAAGTCGTCCGGCTAGCAAATGATACTGAGTACGGACTTAATTCGAGCGTTTGGACAAAGGATACGGTAAAAGCAAATCGGATAGCATCCCAGTTAGTGACAGGAGCGGTAACGATCAATGATGTGCTGATTACTGTTGCTAATCATTACTTACCCTTTGGTGGTACCAAGCAAAGTGGTATCGGCCGTTATCATGGCGAACAAGGAATGCGGATTTTTTGTCATGAAAAAGCCATCATGAAAGACAATGGAAAAAAGAATTCGGAAATTCAATGGTATCCATATGAAGGGAAGTATACGAAGTTTTTATCACTGTTCCAACACTACTTTTCTGAAAAAACCAACTGGATTCAATTTGGCAAAGAATATTTACAATTAATTAAGATATCCAAGGAAAAACGAAAATAGAAATTCTAGAATTTTCATCTTATAGAAAAAAAGATTGTAATTTTCACCATTAGCACGTATACTATTAATATACTTAATARCTGATTTTCCTTTTACAAAGGGGAGTAGCGTTAGGGTTCGCCCTAAAACAAAGTCGTCATTACGTGAGTGGAGACATTCATCGGCTTTGTTGACATGTTTTCATGTTCAGCAAGACCTTTGCCTATACGGCAGAGGTCTTTTTATTTTGCCAATGCCGATAGCGAGGGAAATACAAACTATTGGAGGTTGAATGCATGGAAGCATCAATATTATTGGAATATGGTTGGGTCCTTCTTATCTTGGTTGGATTAGAAGGAATACTCGCTGCAGATAATGCAGTCGTTATGGCTGTTATGGTTAAACATTTACCAAAAGACCAACAACGAAAAGCCTTGTTTTACGGTCTGATGGGAGCTTTTGTTTTCCGCTTCGCAAGTTTATTCCTTATTTCCTTTCTTGTCGACGTGTGGCAAGTTCAAGCAATCGGTGCCATTTACTTACTTTTCATTGCTTTTCAGCATATTTACAAAAAATACGCTGGGAAAGGTGAGAAGGAAGTCACTAAACCTAAGAAACAATCTGGCTTCTGGATGACAGTGGTAAAGGTAGAGGCTGCTGATATTGCTTTTGCGATTGATTCCATGTTGGCTGCTGTTGCACTGGCTGTTACACTTCCTGCAACAGGTTGGATGAAAGTTGGCGGAATTGATGGGGGGCAATTCGCTGTTATGTTCCTCGGTGGTATGATCGGGTTGATTATTATGCGATTTGCAGCTAATGGATTTGTGAAATTGCTTCATCAGCGTCCTTCACTTGAAACTGGAGCATTTTTAATTGTAGGTTGGGTTGGGGTAAAGTTAGCGGTATACACACTTGCACAC
>NZ_JBFUIB010000749.1:0-1481 GCF_056402095.1 Peribacillus sp. P4_C12 | reverse complement strand
GTTATAGATATTGATCCTGAAAAGATTGGAAATGATATTGGGTTATTAATCAATGAAAAACAAACAGGACTAAATGTAGTATCCAGTATACAGGAAGTAAAAACGAACACAGATCATCCTGTCGCCCTTCATGCAACCGGTTCTAACTTACAACAAGTATGGCCACAAATCAAAGAACTTCTAGATCATGGTTTTTCAGTCGTTTCTACCTGCGAACAGCTTTCTTTCCCCTGGGACCGTTACCCTGAACTTGCCAAGGAAATAGATGATTACGCTAAGGCTAAAAGGCTTAGTGTCATTGGGACTGGCATTAATCCAGGATTCATCATGGATACATTGGTCATCTGTTTTTCAACAGTATTAACAACGGTCAATAAAATAATTGTCAACCGTAGGGTAGATGTTTCAAAACGACGCATTCCCTTACAAAAAAAAGTCGGGATCGGTATGCCCAAAGAAGAATTTGAATTCTTAGCTGAACAGAATAAAATTGGGCATGTTGGACTTGAAGAATCTGTCAGATTAATCGCTTATGGTCTCAATTGGAACCTTACAAGTGTAAAAAATACAATTGAACCGACGATTGCTGGAGAAAATATTACCGTTCCACTTACTTCCTTAAAACCAGGAGATGTAAATGGCCTTCATCAAGTATCCAAGGGCAAGACCTCAAATGGAAGGGAAATATGCTTGGATTTGACTATGTCTGTTGGAATTAATCAAGAAGATGAAATTATTATTGAAGGAAACGAAACGCAAAGATTGATCATTCCAAATGGAATTTTTGGAGATACTGCGACCGCTGCAATGGTTATCAATACCGCTAAGCAGATCGATGCTATTCGCAAACCAGGGTTACTTACCATGGCTGACATTGGAGTGCCAAGGAATATATATCAATCCGAATTTGCACGTATTTAAATGCAGAAACAGCACCACTTGGACGAAGTGTAACCTACAACAGACAACACAGAATATGTTCATTTCTTCAATAGTTTATTATTCCTTGACGTGTGCGAGAATTCTAGATTCGAAAATAGGATGATTCCCGTACACGTTTCGTTTCTTATTCGACGAATTCCCCTAATCATTTCCAACGATGGTTTAGTTCATTTTATTTGTTCCCTTACAAGAGTAAATATCGTATTTTAACAGTCTACGTGGACGGATTAAATTATAAAATAAAGTATTGTTTTTTATGTGTCACAAGAAACTCTTTACTAAAATCGTTATCCAAGTTAATAACCTCGTACGATTTATTCATATTAATAATTGAAAACAGATAATGCCAACTTACCAAGGATTGGTACTATTCCAATGATTGAACGATATACTTCTTTATCTCTCATCTAATCCCCTTTTATAAACATAACATGCAAAAATAGATAATATAAACCTATCATAAGTGTGATAACAAAAACCCAAAAAACCACCATAATCGTAAATGATTAGAGTGGTTACACAAATTATTCCCTTAGTTG
>NZ_JBFUIB010000748.1:0-1485 GCF_056402095.1 Peribacillus sp. P4_C12 | reverse complement strand
GGATAAACCTACATTTCTTTCTTGTGCAATGGATTTATAGGATTTTTTCCCTTCTAAGTACTCTAAAACTGCATGTGATTTTTCGTCTATCGTATATTTAGTCAAAAAAACTGCACCTCCAATTATTAGATGTTGTCTAACAATTGGGGTGCAGTTCAAATGGAATGGCTCTCGGTTGACAAATCCACACACAAAAAAGAGCTAGGCTTGTTCTGAAGAAATATTTATCATCTAATCATTATATGATGATCAAAGACCACTACTAATACCAAATAGTTACCGCTTTCTTATAGGCGTCACTATTAGGGATAGCATGTATCCCCTGGGCCTGTGCCTTGCGCGGGTCTAAGTCATATACCATTGGTGTATAACATGAGGTCTGCCCTTTATTTACAACACCATTTCCTCCTGTGCTGTTACACGTATAAGCTTTACCATCTGTGCTTCTAACGATTCTAGCATCCGCTTCATGATTGTATACAGCCGGACGCGTAACAGTAACTTTCGCCCAGGCAGTTTTACAGGTAGTGCTGAATTTCAATTCTACATACGAAACGGAATCAATCCATTTTGTATCCTTCGTAACAGCCGAGTTTGCACAACTATTATAGGTAGGGCTTTTTCCATCATAATTATGATTTTCGGCTAGTGCTTGATTATTCCCAAATATAAAAAAATCAATAACGAACATCGACAACATCATTACTAACGATAAACCTATCATTTTAAGTTTATGATTCAAGTCATTCATCCTTTCTTTACATAAAAGTAGAAGAAGGCTTTTGCTTTATCATTAATACCAGCCGGTTTCACCTGCCGTATATGGCCAAAATGCAACTGCTTTCGCTTTTCGCGGATCTAAATCATATACCATAGGTGTATAACATGTTGTTTGACCTTTATTAATCTCCCCATTTCCTCCAGGAGATGCACAACTAAAGTGTGTATTATAAGTGTTCCGGAMGACTAATGCCGTTGCCTCTCCGTCAGTTTTAGCTGGCCTGCTTAGAGTAATCTTTGCCCAAGCGGTTTTGCAAGTTGTACTGAATTTCAACTCTAAATTTGCAGAAGCACCGTTTGCATAAATTTTCAAATTCTTCTTCGTAACCGCACTAGCCGCACAACTATTGTAGTAAGGGCTTTTTCCATCATAGGCGTGGGTTTCTGCAGATGCCTTGTTGGTAAAGAAATCAAGGGAGCCAAAAAGGACAAAAAAAGCTACAAAAGTCAATGAAATACATAAAACCATTCTTTTCATTGCATCAATCATTCCCTTCATGAAATTCATTCACCCTTTATATTACAATTATGGGATATTTCTGTAAGTGTAAAATTCCCTAAATTTATGAAATACTTTACGGACGGTTTTTGTTACTGCTCTTACAGTCTGATATGTCTCGTCTTTTCATCTGTAAAACAGACGTAAAACTAACTGTCCTCATGAGCTTTTGATTATAAAAAGTTCTTAGTTTTACAACTTTTTAT
>NZ_JBFUIB010000747.1:0-1485 GCF_056402095.1 Peribacillus sp. P4_C12 | reverse complement strand
ATCATTAGGTGATTTAATCGGGGAAGCTTATTTATACCATGATCCCTGGGAATTACTAGAACAATTGATTACCCGTCTAGATGAAATCAAGAGAAGCAAAAAGAAAAGGCTACGGATTAAGCGTCTTATGGATCCATCTATGCCCCAAAAACATCCGGTAAATGAAAAACAAAGCAGTGTAAAAGAATTATATGCACGTTCAAAATTTAATCCTGTCACTTTTGTCTGGGGACCTCCAGGAACAGGAAAGACTTATACATTGGCACGTACGGTTGCAAATCATTATTTCCAAGATAAAAATATCCTGGTGCTGTCACATAGCAATCAAGCTGTAGATGTACTGATGGCTGAAATCTCTACATTTATTAAAAAGAAAGACCGTTTCCATGAAGGAGATGTGCTTCGCTATGGTTCACAAATAGGTGATTCTCTAGCGATCCATGATGATATTGTTACAGGTCAACTATTAGGGAAGCATGAACCGGACTTGATGAAAGAAAAAGAGCAACTTGCAGAAGAAAAGCGGTTGTTAAAGCAGGATTTAGCTGGTTCATTTAGCAAAAGAGATACCGATCAATTAATTGAATTAGAAAAAAAATTAGCTAAAGTATTAGAGAAAATTCGTCAAAAAGAGATGCTACTTGTGAAAGAGGCTAAAATTATTGGAATGACCTTGGCTAAAGCTGCTAGCGATGAAACGGTATACCAAAAAGAATATGATCTAATCATTTTGGACGAAGCCAGCATGGCTTACGTACCGCAAGTAGCTTTTGCGGCAGCCTTATCCAAACATATTATCGTTTGCGGTGATTTCAAACAATTGCCACCAATTGCTTCTGCACGTGACTCTCTAGTGAAACTTTGGCTGAAAGAAGACATCTTTCATCGCGCGGGGGTTGCACAATCAGTAGAAGAGGGGGAACTTCATCCTCATTTATTTCTCTTAAAAGAACAGCGCCGAATGCATCCAGAAATTTCGGCATTTACGAATCGGGTTGTCTATAACAATTTTGTTGGAGACCATGAAAGTGTTTTGACAAGTAGAGATAGCATAAGATCAGCGGAACCGTTTGCAAATCAGGCAGCTGCACTTGTCGATACAAGCTTTTCAGGTGAATATTGCATGACGGAACGCACTTCCCATTCGAGAATGAACCCATGGCAGTTGCTTTTGTCCTTTCAGCTGATTCATGAATCGTATGTTGGCGGTGCCCGATCCATTGGTTATGTTGCTCCTTATCGTGCCCAGGCTAACTTGATGGAAAAACTTTTGGATGACTTGTATAGTCAAGAAAGGCAAACAGCAGACATCATAGCTGCAACTGTACATCGTTTCCAAGGCAGTGAAAGGGATGTCATGATTTTTGACACGGTTGATAGTTATCCGCAAAATCGTGCAGGAATGTTGTTGACCGGAAGAGAAAGTGAAAGGCTAATAAATGTGGCGATAACAAGGACCAAAGGGAAGTTCGTACATGTTTGTGA
>NZ_JBFUIB010000746.1:0-1489 GCF_056402095.1 Peribacillus sp. P4_C12 | reverse complement strand
CAGTCAATGGCCCCGAGGCTTGTATTGCCTGTTTATTTGATAATCTGCAAAACTGGTGGGATGGTTTATCTGCTTGGGAAAAAGGGTTGATTGTACTTGGAGCATTTGCCTTAACGTTCCCGTTATTAGGATTCTGGTCGGCAATAGGTGCTGTATCGACTGGAATCGGAATTGCTGCAGGTGGTCGGCAGACTGCAGACATCATCCGCAATCCTAAAAAATTACTTACGCCAGAAACGGCCCTTGCACTGGGAATTAGTGCACTGGTAAGTCGAATTCCATTTGGTAAAGCCCTTGTAAAACTAGGTGACTCGGTTTCACCGAGAATAAAACCCTATCTAAAAAGGATCTTGGAATCGTTCACTGGAAAGAAAACTACGTTTAAACCAGGATATGATAAACATCTTAAGGAGGTACAAGAAATTGTTAGGAGAAAAGGGAAGGGAGTAGTTGGAGGACATAATCTCCATAATTTCGAAAAGGCATTTAAAGAGAAAGGGTGGGATTTAAAGGAATGTATCATTTCAAGAAGAAAGCACCCAACCATCGAGGGTGTGCATGAAATAGAATATGGCTTACCTAAACTAGACAGGGAAGGAAAGATAATACCTGGAGAGCTTAAGAAAGTTTCCCATCCCAAAACAGTCTACGATCCGAAGATAATATCAGACGAACAGATGCTAAAATGGGGAGAAGAAGCTATGAAAAATGGGAAGATCGTTGGGAGAGAGAAAGTAGGAGTGGCCTCTAACGGACTCAAATTTAGAGGCTTTGTTGATGATTCAGGAAAAATAACGAATTTCTTCCCTACACTGGATTAAGGAGTTGGAAGCATCGTGGAAGATAAAAAGAGAAAATTGATAAGGTACTTCTATCACCATATGGGAGACGGTAAATTTTTAAGAATCTTAAGAAGTTATGCGGATGGTGAAGGATATGGAACTGAATATGCAAGGTTTGTGTTTGCCGACTATTATGAAGAGTGGGAAGAAGATTATTTTGGTAAAGAAGGAATAGCCTATTACATTGATCGTCCTGCAGTAGAAGAAGACGAAGAAATTATTTTAGATTATCTGACATTCTATAGATATCTAAGAGAAGATTGTGTTAGTTATCTTGAAGACTATCCCCAAGATAAATCAGAAGTAGAAGAACAATTAAAAAGGATTAAAGAAAGATTTAATATACAAGAACCTTGATTAGCTTTATCCTACTACTAAAAAAGAAAGATAGGTCAAGATTTAACATGGAGGATTACATGCGTAACCAAGTGTTGTCACATACCTTACATTATTTCTAGCAGGTTCTAAATTCCAAGGGTTTTTCTTTATATCTGATGGTAAACGTTTTTATCGTACGTTCTAACTAAAAAAAATCCTATGGTATTATGTCGCTTGTTGAACTAACAGGTGCGTTAGCTTAAGATCTGAGCTGTCTTTAAGGCAGCTTTTTCGTGCGCCCGGCATGGGTGCAATCTATAGGGTGAAAG
>NZ_JBFUIB010000745.1:0-1493 GCF_056402095.1 Peribacillus sp. P4_C12 | reverse complement strand
TGATGTGTATTTATTAGACTGGGGGATTGCGGGATACGAAGATAAAGACATTACTTTGGGTGATTATGTAGTTGACTATATTAAAAAAGGTGTAGGGCGAGCATTAAGGCATTCGGGTGCAGATGAAGTGTCTGTAGTCGGGTACTGCCTGGGAGGGACACTTGCAGCCATGTATGCCGCAATTGCGGATGAGCCAATTAAGAACCTGGTATGTGCGGCAGTACCAATTGATTATAGTGTGCCTGCCATGCCTGAGAAATGGGCGGAGGGACTAAAAGAAGGTGCTTTTAATATAGACCGCTTCATTGATGTTTACGGATTAATTCCTCCTGTCTATATTGAAGCAATGTTTAGGTCCATAACTTCTCCAATCTACTACAGTCCTTATGTTACACTTTTGACCCGTGCCAATGATAAGCGTTTTGTGGAAAAGTGGCGACGGATGAACCAATGGACAAAAGGCCATGTACCCTTAACTGGAGAAGCTTTCCGACAAATAAGTAATGACCTCATGAAAGAAAATAAACTCGTTAAGGGTGAGTTCACTATTCGTGGTAATAAAGTCGATTTGGGTAAAATTAAGTCAAACCTATTAGTTGTTATCTCAAAAAATGATAACCTTATACCTCAAGGACAAAGCCTTCCATTGATGGATTTGGTTTCAAGTGAAGATAAAACCCATCAACTTGTGGAAGCCGGCCATGCTTCCTTGGCATTAACTGGGAAACTTGCAGGCATATTAAATAGTTGGTTATGTGATCGTTCAAATCATTGAGTATATCCAATAAAAGTTAGTGATAGAAACATAGTGCCAATTATTCACTTGTCTCCTAATATATAGAGAGAAAAGTTGATTTTTAGTATTTGTGAATAAAATTTCAGGCTAAAAAACCTAAAGAAGCATCATTCTAAAAAAGGTGGGATTGGATGACTGATTTACATTCTATTTTTGAACTTATTGATGAATCAAAATCTGTTCGATTTCTACAATCACTTATTCAAGTGAACAGCGTAAATCCACAAGGAAATGAAAAACGGGTGGCTGAGGTCATTCAAACTTATTTAAAATCATCCAAGCTTCAAGTCGAATTGGATGATCTCGGTAACGATCGTGCAAATCTATTTGTAACATATCCGAATGTGAAATCAGATGATAGATATTTAGTGTATAGTGGGCATTTTGATACGGTCCCTACGRGTAAGGTAGAATGGGAACACGACCCGTTTTCCGGCAAATTAATAGATAATAAAGTATTTGGTCGAGGGGCAACCGATATGAAAAGCGGTGTAGCTGCAATGGTCCTCGCTTTAGAATGTATCGAACGGGCTGGTGTTCAATTAAATGGGAAGTTGCAGTTTGTCGGCACTGCAGGAGAAGAGGTTGATGGATACGGTGCAAAAAAAGTCGTAGAAAAGGGACAAATAGATAAAGCTACTGCGTTAGTTGTATCGGAACCTAGTGAAAACGAACTGTATACATCTCATAAAGGATG